>CAZNLT010000159.1:0-13468 GCA_964573705.1 uncultured Desulfobacterales bacterium | reverse complement strand
CCAGCAGAAGCCGTTCATCCTCGTAATCCCGGAGATCGAACAGGTCATAGGTGAAATGGGGAATATACCGTTCCAGCCCTTAATTATCATGATATTTCATAAAGAAGTCAAAGGGATTATCGCTGTGCATAAAGGTGCTTTAACTCGGGTGTTGATCCAGTCAGAACTCACGATGTTTTTCCGGCGACGGCAGCCTTTGCAAACGCATTACGCGACGTTGGGCATAGTCTTGCGCGGAGCCGGGGCGCCCCATAAAAGGCCTTCGATGGAATGGATAACCAATATCCGTAAAACGGAAAATGAAAATACTTGACAGGTTTCCGGGGGAAGGAGAGCTACTGAAAAAAATCGAACGGCACTGCTTCGGCTGCGGCAAAGGCGGGGACGTGATCCGGTTTGTGGAGCTGTTCGATCAGGTGGACTTCAAAGAGATCAAAGCTGAAATCTTCATCAGGTCCGGCCGCTTTCCGGATCTTTTCGGCGCCGCCAGCAGGTCTCCGCGTGCATGCAGAAGCGGCACACCGAACCGACCTTTTTGGACTTGTATTCCGGGCCCAGTCCGATCAACCCGGACACCGTCTTGAAGGGCACCAGAATATTGCTGGCATTGAGGATGATCCCGGCATCCTGAATCGGCAGCAGGGAACAGAGCGGGGCCTGCCCTTCCAGGGGCCATCCCACCAGGGAACCGGGGCTGAGATTCGCACCCACGCCCCAATTTCTTGCTTCGGCTTCTTTTTCGGCCATAACCCGAACCGCCTCGCCTACTTTTCCCAACCCCACCACGCCGACACTGTCGAGAAGATAGGCCAGGAGGTTGTCGCCCTTCCGGTTCAGCTCCCGAACCGCTTCATCCAGTCGGGGACCGATGGAATGGACGCTGATCAGGGCGATCTCGGCCTTTTTCAGAAGATCGGCATGGGGGCCCACCCGCAGGGAATCCACACCGGTCCCGTTTGAAGGCGTGATTCGGACTTCCGTATTCGAAACCGCTTCAATCGGAACCCACTCATACACCACTACCGAATCCCATAAACCCCCGGCCATCCGCACCGCCGTTTCGGCGGTTTCGATCAACCAGGGAGCGGCGGCTTTTCCACGATTGAGCGAGTCGACCACCTCCCGGGCGGTGAGGGAAACCGGTATCTCTTTTACAATCGTCATGGCTGTCCTTTAGGGTTCATCCAGGGGTGGAAAGGCGGTCCACTCCGCAAATTTAACGGCGAAATCGGGCGCTTCCGCCAGTTCGATAAACCGAACCTGTCGGGATACGGCCCCGGCCTCGGCTCGCCGGGTTCGGTTCAAAAGCGCCTGAATGGCCCCGACCCCGGCCAGGTTGTCCATGGGAAGCACCTGCCCGGAGGCGACCTCCCGGGGAAGCATGCCGATATCCACCGCTTTGCGCCAGTCGAACCGGGCCCCGAAGGCGCCAGTGAGAATCGTCCGCTCCACCGAGGCGACCCCGGCCTGTCTCATCAGAAACCGGATTCCCAGCGCCAGGGCCGATTTGGCCAGTTGAATCTGCCGCACATCCTGAAGGGTGACGGAGATATCGCTTCCGGAACCGGTTTCCGCCGCAGGCGCCAGAATAAATTTTCGGCCGATCCCTTTTTCATCGGATACCACGCCGGGGTGGGATTCATTCAGCCGTCCGTTGGGCCGAATCACGCCGGACCGCCGCAGCACCGCCATGGCATCGATAATGCCGGAGCCGCAGATTCCCACCGGCGGGGTCCTGTTTCGACCGAGCACCTCGTACCGGAACGCGTCACCTGTCGGGTTCCCATGCACCTTATGAATCGCCCCCGAAACCGCCCGCATGCCGCAGGCGATCTGGGCCCCTTCCAGTGCCGGACCGGTGGCGCAGCTGGTGGCCCAGATCTGGTCGCGGTTGCCGAGGACCACCTCTCCGTTGGTGCCGATGTCCACGATCAGGGTCATCTCCGCCCGCTCGTAAAGCGCGTCGGCCAAAATGGCGCCCAAGGTGTCGCCGCCCACGAATCCGGAAATCACCGGAAACAGATAGATTGGGGCGCCGGGATTCAGATTCAACCCCAGGTCGGCCGCGCAAACAGCGGGAAAACGCCGGACCACGGGCATATAAGGAGTCACTCCCAGCCCGTGGGGATGAAACCCGCCGAAAATCTGCTCCATGGTGGTGTTGCCCACCACCGCGATCTCGTCCACATCTTCCCGGTGATACCCCGATTTTTTGAGGCATTCGCCGATCAGTCCATCCACCGCCTCGACCACCAGCCGGTTCATCGTCTCCAATCCGGCGGGGTTTTCATCGGCAAAGGCGATGCGGCTGATCACATCCTCACCGTAGCGGCGTTGGGGATTGACGGCGGCCTCGGCGCTGAGCACCTCGCCGGTGGCCAAATCGCACAGGTAGGCGGCCAGGGTGGTGGTGCCGATGTCCACGGCCGCCCCGAAACCGGCGGGACGTCGGCCGGATATCACGGCGGTGATGCCGGAATCGGCATGGTCGACCAGGGTGAGTTCGCCGGTGGGATCGGGAATTCGGCTCAGTTGCCGAATCGCATGCGGATTTTGAAACAGGGTTTCCTGTCGGGTAACGGCCCGAGCCCGCTCCGCCAGCCAACCGGCGATGCTTTGGGCGATCCCCTGCTCGCGAGCGGGAAACGCCGCTTCGGGGAGCGGAATGCGAACCAGTGAAGGTTCCACCCCGTACCGCCCGGTGATCCCGCTCTTGCCGCGAGCCTCTCGGCTGTCCGCCATTTGAGCGGGTATGATGACCCGCACCGGCCCCCGCAGGGTCGCCTGGCAGGCCAGCCGGTATCCCGACGCCACCTGATCGGCGGTCAGCACCGCCAGTTCGGTTTCGGCCGGCGGGGAGAGGTTTTCGGCCGGCTCCACCATCACCCGGCATTTTCCGCAGAGTCCTTTTCCGCCGCAATCGGACCGAATGGGGATATTCCTGTTGGCCGCCGCAGACAGAAGGTCGGCGCCCTCCTCCGCCTCGACCGCGATTCCCGCCGGCTCAAACGTGATTCGAAAAGCGTTCGCCATTGTATTCACTCAAAAAGCGTATGGCTTTGATCATCGTCTGGGCCGACCCTGAATAAGAGGACAGGCCACCGAAACGGTGATCATGGCCAAAGCGTATTTACCCTTACGGGACGGGGTCAAACAAATCAGCCCGCCAAGAGAGCCCGAACGGCTCCATCAGCGAGCTGACCTCGAATCTTCAGACCTGGTGAATCAGAATTCGAATTTTTTGGCTCGAAACGCATTGAGATAGTTCGCACAGAATTCATCCTTGCCGGCCAGGGCTTCAGCGGCGATAATATTGGCCATCATCTTCTGATCCAGCGGATTCATGATAGCCCCGTCCAAGCCTTTGGCGACGGCCATGACCATAAAGATCTGATTCATGAATTTCCGGGCCGGCAGCCCGTAGGAAATGTTGGACAGTCCGCAGGCGGTATGGATGCCCGGAAACCGCTTCATGATCTCTTCCACCGAGTTGAGAAACTCCAGGCCGAAGGTGTTGTCCACCGAAATCGGCTGAACCAGCGGGTCCACAAAGATGTTTTCCACCGGAATGTTTTTTTGAATCAGCCCGTTGACCAGCTTGTCGGCGATTTTCAACCGATCATCCACCGTTTTGGGCATTCCCTCATCGCTCATGCAGAGAGCAATCACCTTCAGATCGGTGCCGGCCAGAATGGGCAGGAGCTTGTCATAACGCTCCTTTTCCAATGAGATGGAGTTGATCATGGGGGTACCCTTGTGAACCGCAAGCCCCGCATCGACGGCTTTGGGATCGGGGCTGTCGATGGCGCACGGGGCGTCCACTTCTTCCTGAACCATCCGGACCAGCCATTCGAGATAGGCCGGTTCCTCCCCCACAAAAATGCCGGCGTTGACGTCGATGAAATTGGCGCCGGCCTCGAACTGGTCTCTGGCCACCTTTTTGATGGTCTCGGCGTCCTGAGCCTCGATGGCCGCGCCGATGGCCTTGCGGCTGGCGTTGATGAGTTCTCCGATAATAATCATCTGTTTTCCTCCTCCCTTACGAAGCGAACCGGACCTTTTTTCCGGTTCGCCTGAAACACGGTCTGTCTATGCGGCAATCAGTTTACGGGCCAGTTCCACCGCGCCCGGGGCATCATCGCTGTAGCCGTCCGAGCCGATCTTGGTGGCGAAGGCCTCGGTCACCGGGGCGCCGCCGATCATGGTCTTGACGCCGGAGCCAGATTCCTTCAGGGACGCCACCGTGGCCTCCATGGCCGGCATGGTGGTGGTCAGCAGGGCCGACAGGGCCACGATATGGGCGTCGTTGTCCTTGGCCGCCTGAACGAACTTTTCGGTTTCCACGTCCACACCCAGGTCCACCACGTTGAAACCGGCCCCTTCCATCATCATGCCCACCAGGTTCTTGCCGATGTCATGAAGATCGCCCTTGACGGTACCGATGATGATAGTGCCTTTCGGTTTATTGTCGGTATCGGCCAAATGCGGTTTGAGCACCTCGAGACCGGCTTTCATGGCCTGAGCGGATCTCAGCATCTCGGGAACGAACAGGACGCCCTCTGAAAACTGTTTTCCGACCTCGTCCATAGCGCTGATCAGCCCGTCATTGAGAATCGACTGAATATCGGCGCCCGCATCCAGTTCCTTACGGGTCAACTCTGAGACCTTGTCCGTGTCGAACTCCAAAACCGCCTGAAATATGTCTTTCACCGCCATCTTTCACACTCCTTTTTTTTAATTAGAATGAACAATAAAATCCTGAACGACACCTGATCTATATAACAAATCCGATGATATTACAAATCAGGCGATGACCTTGCCGTCCTGGGTCCGGCGAATCTTTCGCTCCCGCATCAGGTCCTTGATGACCGAAATCACCAGCAGGTACATCACGAATATAAAGGGAAAGGCCCCCACGATGGAGGCGGTTTGCAGGGCTTTGAGCCCGCCGGAAAAGATCAGCACGATGGCCAGCCCGCCGAGGACCGTTCCCCAGAAGATGATCAACCGCTTGCGGGCGCCCGGATCTTCGGTTTCGTACCCGCCGCTGGAGTACATACTGATCACGAAGGTGGCCGAATCAGCCGATGTGACAAAAAACGAAGCGATCAGCACATTGGTAATCACCACCACCAGCCCGTACAAAGGCAGGTGGCTCAGGGTTTCGAACAAGGCCACCTCGATGGATTGCTTCACCGCCTCCCCGATGGGGATGTTTTGAACCATGTCGAGCCACATGGCGGTTCCGCCCAGCCCCACCGAAAAAATATAGGAAAACAGCGGCGGCGCGATCAGGACCACCAGGATGAATTCCCGAATGGTCCGGCCCCGGGAAATCCGGGCGATAAAAGCGCCCACAAAGGGGGCCCAGGCCACCCACCAGGCCCAGTAAAAGACGGTCCAGCTGCCGGTCCACCCGGGGTTGTCGAACAACTCCAGACTGGTGGACATGGGAATCAGGTCCACCGCATAATCCCATAAGGCGATTCCGAAGGTCTTCACCAGGTAGCCGAAGGGGCCGAAAATACAGAAGAAGACCAGCAGCGTCATCATCAGATAGACGTTGAACAGGGAAAGAATTCGAATCCCCTTGCTGACCCCGGTGATGGCCGAAAAGATAAAGATACAGGTGATCACCGCAATGATGATCGCAGCGGTGGTATGCCCTGCCGGGATCCCGGTGGAATGGGCCAGGCCGCTGTTGATCTGCAGCGCCCCCATGCCCAGGGACGTCACCACCCCCATGATAGTGGCCCAGATCGCCAGCACATTGACGATATCCCCGAAAAGACCGTCGGCAGCCCGATCTCCCAGGAGCGGCCGGAGGCAGGTGGAGATAATGGCCGGTTGATCTTTTCGAAAGGCGAAGTAGGCGATGGGCAGACCGACCACCACATAGGTCGCCCAGGCGTGAAGCCCCCAGTGGAAGAAAAAGATCTCAAAGGCCAGCCGGGATGCCGCCGGGGTGCCGCCCTCTCCGATGGGCGGGTCCATGTAATGGTACATCGGTTCGGCCCCGGCCCAGAACACCAGTCCGATGCCCATACCCGCGGAGAAGAGCATGGAAAACCAGCTGAAAAATCGAAACTCCGGGGGTTCATCGTCCTTGCCCAGCCGAACGCTTCCCAGGGGAGACAGGGCGATGCCCAGACAGGTAACGACGAAGAGACTGCAACTGATCAGATAGAGCCAACTCCAGGAACTGGTCAGGTATGCCAGGGCCTTGCCGCTGATCTCCCCTAGAAGGGCCGGAGAAAATCCCCCGAGAACCAGAAAAGGGAGGGCCAGGGCCGCGGCACTGTAAAAGACCCTGACATCCAGTGTTTTCCCCAATAGCCGTTGGATTCCGGTGAGTTGTGTATCGGTCAAAACGTCTCCTCCCTTTTTTGAATGGTCGATGGAATTCGCCGAATCACGCCGTAACCCGGTCGATCCTGTCAGAATAAATGGTTTCTATCCCTTCTTTTTGCGCATGACGTAGTCGGAAAGTTCCGCTTCAATGTCGGGGGAAATCTCCGGTTTTTCATAGCTTGCCAAGCGCTTGCTCAGCATCTCCGTGGCCGCTTCATCGACCCGTTTGGAACCGCCGGCCTTCCACCCGGCCTGATTCTGCCGGTTCATCAGGTTGGACAGGAAAAATTCGGTCCGGCAGAGTTTGAAGGTTTTGGGTTGGGTCAGATACTGGCCCCCGATGCCGACCTTTTGAATCATTTCCACATCGATCGACTCGTCGGTCACCTCCATGGGCCTGATCATCTTTCGAATCACCCCGCACATTTCCTCATCGATCAGGTATTTTTCAAAACTCATGGCGATGTAGGAGCCCAGAATCCCCGCGGAGTGCAGGATGAAGTTGATGCCGTTTCGGGCGGCGGTGGAAAGCGCCAGGGTCGATTCCGCGCCGGCCTGCGCATCGGGGGAATGGGCGTCGGTGAGTCCGCCCCCGCTGCGGCTGGGAAGATTGTAAAACCGGGCCATCTGAGCGGTGGCGGAAACCACCATGGAGAGTTCCGGACATCCGACGGACAGCCCGCCGGTCTTCATGTCCATGGCCGAAGAGGTGGAGCCGTAAATCACCGGGGCCCCGGGATTGACCAGTTGGGCCAGGGTGATGCCGGAGAGGATCTCCGTGGTTTGCAGCGCGATCACCCCGGGAAGGGTCACCGGACCGGATGACCCGGCCATGATCAGCGAGGCGATCACACAGGCCTGATCGGCCCGGGCCAGTTCGATCAGGGCGCCGGCCATTTCATCGGAAAACTGAAGCGGCGACAGGGAATTGATCAGAGAAACGGTCACCGGCCCCACCTTCTTGAGTTGCTCCTCGCCGCCCCAGACGATGGAGGCCATTTCCACGCACTCCCGGGCCCCCTGTTTGGAGACCGGGCTGCCCATGAACGGTTTGTCGGACAAGACGATGCTGGAAAAGAGCATGTCCAGATGGGCGGTTTCCGGGGGCACGTCGGAAGGCTCCACCATCATGAAGCCATTCATGTCCATAAACCCGGAGGTCTGAACCAGCTTGCAGAAATTGTCGTAATCCTCCATGGTGGCTTCCCGCTGATCCCCATTGGGCTTGGCGATGAACGGGGCGCCGTAACCGGGCACAAACACGAAATCCTCCTCGCCGATCCTTACGCTTTTTTCCGGATTGCGTGCGGTGACGGTGAATTTCGACGGTGCGCTTTCGACGGCCTTCCGAATCTGCTCCTCGGTGAAAAAGACCTTCTTTCCGTCGATCTTGAATCCATGGGATTTGAAAATCTCGAGGGCTTCCTCCTCATTGAAGGCGATGCCGGTGGTCTGAAGGATTTCCATGGCGGCGCCATGGATTTTGTTCATCTGCTCCTGGGTCAGGGTTTGCATTCGATCATACATCGTGAACCTCCTTTGTTTATGGGATAGGTAAAGGTGTCATTCTCCCCTGTATCCGTATCCGGCTTCAGACCGTTTCCGGGGCCCTTTCTTTCCGAACCTTCCGGGATTCTGGCGCGGAAGTCCCCGCCGTGCCGAATTCCGCCTGGTACTGCTTCAGCCCTTTGAATGTTCCGAACATCACCCAGAGCAGAAGAAACATCAGGGGAAAGGCGGTGGCGATGGAGGCGGTCTGGATGGCCTTGAGATTTCCGGTTCCGGCCAATACCGCGGCCACCGCGCCCAGGGCGATGCCCCAGAAAGCCCGAAGATTTTTGCCGGGGTTTTCATGGCCGGACACGAACATGGCCAATGCGATGGCCGCGGAATTGGCGCTGGTCAAAAAAAAGGTGGCGATCAGAAAGATCAGAAAGACCGCCAGAATTCCGGTCAAGGGCAGGTTCTGGGCGATGGCGAAGATGGCGCTCTCGACCCCATGCTCTTGGAGGGTTGCGGTCACGTCGTAACGAATGCCGGCGCCGCCGATGACCCCGTACCAGAGAAAATTGCCGAGAGTCGGCAGGATCAGAACGGCGGCGACCGTCTGCCGAATGGTCCGGCCTTTGGAGATGCGGGCGATGAAAACCGACACGAACGGGGCCCAGCTCATCCACCAGGCCCAGTAGAAGATGGTCCAGGAGCCGATCCAGTTTCCCTCGACCGCCGGGGCGGTGTACAGACTCATGGGCAGGAAATGAATCAGGTACTGGCCGATGGAATTGGTGGTCAGATTGATCAGAAAAAGGGTGGGCCCGAAGATGAGAACAAAAAACCAGACCCCCACAAAGACGTACATATTGACGTCGCCGATGATCTTGACCCCTTTTTCCAGTCCGGTATAAACCGCCAAAGTGAACACCACGGTCAAGGCGCCGATGATCAGGTACATGCCGCCGGTTCCGAGTTCGAGGCCGTACTGGTATTTGAGGCCGCTGGACAACTGAAGCGCCACCAGCCCAGTGGTGGTGGCCAGTCCGCCCAGGGTGGCGAAAACGGCGAAGATATCCAGCACCCGCCCCCAGTTTCCGTGGACCTTATCCCCCAGAACATAATAAAAGGCGCTGGAAAATTTAAACGGCAATCCTTTGGTAAAACAGGCGTGGGCCAGCGGAATGGTCAAAAGGCTGAAGATCGCCCATGCGCTCAGGCCCCAGTGAAAAAACGAGTAGGTCATGGCATTGGCGCCCGCCACCGGGGTGAGCGCCTCTCCCCCGAAATACGGCGGGGGGGTCATGTAATGGTAGGCCGGTTCCGCCGGTCCCCAGAAAACGATGCCGGCGGCGATGGCCGACCCGAAGAGCATGGCGAACCAGGAAAAATCGGAAAATTCCGGCTTATCCTCGGGCAATCCCAGCTTCAGCTTGCCGTGGGGGCCGATCATCAAGGTAAAACAGGCCCCCACCAACAGGAAAGCGGTCAACAGGTACAGCCATCCCCACCCCCGAGTGGTCCATGAAAAGACGGCATTGATGGCGGTATTCATGTTTTCGGGGAATAGAATGGACCACAATACAAACAAGACGGTGATCGAAGCCGATACCCAGAATACAAGCGGGTCAAACGGTCGAGAGGCAGGCGGTGACTGTGTCATTGGTATCTCCTTAATTTTATATGATATCAAATCATGAAGAGATTGTAATTGGGATTGGAAATTACTCCGGACGGTACAGGTCCGCGTCGCAGGTTCGTTGTATCCAAATGTTGCACACGATATGCCAGCATTTGAAATCACCGAATTTCACAGAAGAATTCAGGGGCGGAACCCGGTCTCCTTCCGCTGATCGAGGGTTCATCCTGTTGTGCTGTCAACCTTTCTAACACACTGATTATACTTAAATTAAACTAAAAATATAGGTTCCTTGGGGAGATCCGATGTGTGTATCGAGTCACGAAAATTTCAATCCTCGCTGATCCGAGGCCCGGAGGAGGACAAGAAAACAGGAAGAAGAAAAGGGGCTTGGTGAAAATTTATTTGCACCTTTCTGCCGAGACCTTGTCAAATTATTTTGACCTTAAAGTAAAATATTTTTTACATATTGGGACAGCGCCGTTGAAAACCGGAAAGCACTTGACATCTTACAGCAGATGCACAAAGGATAGAACTTATCTGGAGAAACCTGACCTGAAATCGATTTGGACTTTGGAAGGAGGAAAACGATGGCGGATGCACCGGAAGGCGCCATACTGCAACGCGACAAAGAAACCTATGCAATCGTTCCCCGAACACCGGTCGGACTGCTCAGTGCCGATGTGCTGGAGGCGCTGGCCACAGTGGTACGCAAACATGAAATTCCGGTGGTGAAAATCACCTCCGGACAACGGATCGCCCTGGTGGGGGTGAAAAAAGAGGAGATCGAGCCGATCTGGAAAGAGCTGGGCACCGATATCGGACGGGCCTCGGAGCTCTGCGTCCATTATGCGCAGGCCTGCCCAGGCGCCGCCGTCTGCAAATTCGGCCTTCAGGATTCCCTGGGTCTGGGAATGGAACTCGAAAAAAAATACCTGGGCGTCGATTTCCCGGCCAAGGTCAAATTCGGCGTCTCGGGCTGCCATTTTTGCTGCGGGGAAAGCTATCTGCGGGATGTGGGCATCATCGGCAAGAAAAAGGGGTGGATTCTGGCCTTTGGGGGAAATTCCGGCGGCAAACCCCGCATCGGGGATGTCATCGCCGAGGACCTGAGCACGGAGGATGTGATGGACCTGGCCGACCGTTGCCTTCAATATTATAAGGAAAACGGCAAAAAGCGGGAGCGGACCGCCAAGTTCATGGAGCGGACCGGCCTCGATGCCTTGAAATCCGCGCTCAATCTCTGAAAAATACCGTCAACTGAACGGATATACTTGGAGCCGGGCCGTCTGCATGGCGGCCCGTTTCTTTCCCCCGACTTTCTTTTCTTCAATTCCATACCGCCCGCGCTATATCATCAAATCCGTTTCCACCCCGGCCAGGATCTCCAATGACTCGCGGTCCAGAAGCCGAATACGTTTTCCCTCCACCTGAATCAGCCCTTCACCGGACATTTTGGCGAAAATCCGGGAGAGGGTCTCCGGAATGGTTCCCAGAAGGCTGGCCAACTGCCCCTTGGAGATGGGTAATGAAACGGCGTCCGCCGTGCCCTGCTCCTGAGAGAGGTAGATCAGATAGGAAGCCAGACGCTCCGGCACCTCTTTCAGGGACAGGTTTTCGACCTGAACCGTAAACTGCCGCAGTCTTTTGGAGAGGACCGCCAACATGTTGAGGGCCAGGGAGGGATTGGCGGAAATCAATCCGATAAAATCCTTTCGGGGAAAAAAAAGCAGGCGGCTTTTGGCGATGGCCTCGGCATTGGCGGGGAAGGACTGGCCGCTGAATACCGGTACCTCGCCGAAAGGTTCTCCGGGTCCGAAAATGTGCAGGATCTGCTCCTTCCCTTCCGAGGAAAGTTTGAATATTTTCACCCGGCCGTCCACCACCACATAGAATCCGTTCCCCTCATCGCCTTCTGAAAAAACCAGCTCTCCTTTGGCATATTCCCGCTCTCTTGCAATTCGGTGAATATCGCTCAGCTGTGTCTCGGGTAGACCGTTGAACGCCGGAATGGCCGCGATGATGCGGGCTGCATGATGCATAGTTTTTTACCCCGTTTTGCGGGAAGGACCTTATTTCCGCCGCCTTCAAAATTGTTTTTGATTTCTTGATGTAAGTCAATGTCTTCCCTGCGGACTTAGGCTAAAAAGGGATCAAACACTGACGATCATGCTTATCCACTCTCATCAAGGAGGTTCAATACCATGTTTTGTTTTCAATGTGAACAGACGGCAAAAGGAGAAGGCTGCACTAAAATAGGGGTCTGCGGAAAGCAGCCCGATGTGGCCGAACTTCAGGATCTGCTGGTATATGCGGTCAAGGGGCTTTCCCTGGTGGCCGACGAGGCGAAACGCCTCGGCATCAGCGATATGGAGGTCAACCGGTTCACCGCAAAAGCGCTTTTTTCCACCCTGACCAATGTCGATTTCGACCCGGAACGGTTTGTGGAATGGATTCATGAGTGCGTAAACCACCGTGAAACGCTCAAAAAGAAGCTGACCGAAGCCGGCGGAAGCACCGATTTTTCAGATGAAGCGGCAGATTTCACACCGGCCAAAACCAAAGAAGAGCTGGTCGCCCAGGGCGAACAGGTGGGCGTCCAGGTGGATGCCGACATCGATGAAGACACCCGGTCCCTTCGGGAGACCCTGATCTACGGCCTCAAAGGGATGTGCGCCTACGCCGATCATGCGGAAATCCTCGGGCAGACCGACGAGGAGGTCTACGCCTTTATCCACCGGGCCATGGCCGCCACCCTGGACAAGTCCAAGGGCGTTCCGGAATTTTTCGACCTCTGCATGGAATGCGGAAAGGTCAACCTTCGGACCATGGAGCTTCTGGATGCCGCCAATACCGGTGCCTACGGCCATCCGGTTCCCACCAAGGTGCCCCTGGGCGCCAAAAAGGGCAAGGCCATCGTGGTCTCCGGCCATGACCTGCCGGACCTGGAAAAGCTGCTGAAGCAGACCGAGGGCAAGGGGATCTATGTCTACACCCACGGTGAAATGCTGCCCTGCCACGGGTATCCGGAACTGAAAAAATACGACCATTTCTACGGCCATTACGGTACCGCCTGGCAAAACCAGACCAAGGAGTTCGCTGCATTTCCAGGCGCCATCCTGATGACCACCAACTGTCTGCAAAAGCCCCAGGAAGCCTACAAGGACCGGATATTCACCACCGGACTGGTGGGATGGCCGGGGATCACCCATGTCAGCGGCGAGGATTTTTCGCCGGTGATCGAAAAGGCCCTGGAACTTCCCGGATACACCGAAGATGTCCCGGGCAAAGAGGTCACCGTCGGCTTCGGCCGCAACGCGGTCCTCGGGGTGGCCGACAAGGTGATCGAGGCGGTCAAGAACGGGGATATTCGCCACTTCTTCCTGGTGGGCGGGTGCGACGGGGCCAAACCCGGCCGCAACTACTACACCGAGTTTGCGGAGAAAGCCCCCAAGGACACGGTCATCCTGACCCTGGCCTGCGGAAAGTTCCGGTTCTTCGACAAAGATCTCGGAGATATCGGCGGCATTCCCCGACTGCTGGATGTGGGCCAATGCAATGACGCCTATTCGGCCATCAAGATCGCCCTGGCCCTGGCCGATGCATTCGACTGCGGGGTCAACGACCTGCCGCTGTCCATGATCCTTTCCTGGTATGAGCAGAAAGCCTGCGTCATTCTGCTGACCCTGCTCTACCTGGGCATTCAGGACATGCGGCTCGGGCCGAGCTTGCCGGCCTTTCTGTCGCCCAATGTGCTCAACACCCTGGTGGAAAAATTCAATATCCAACCGATTTCCACTCCGGAAGAGGACATTCAGGCGGCGATGGCCTCGTAAACAGAGACTGCCGATTCAAAAAGGCGATGGTGAAAATAGGCCATCGCCTTTCTTTCCCTATCAGCCACGCCCCTCACCCGGAGCGTGGTTTTTTATTCAAAGGCATTGCCTGAACATGATAATATGCGGGACTGAGAAGGGACTCTCTGTT
>CAZNLT010000158.1:11855-13510 GCA_964573705.1 uncultured Desulfobacterales bacterium | reverse complement strand
TACGTGCGATGTATGCGGCGCGGTTTCATAACCCCTCATGGGGAGAGATAACTGGGATGGAGGCGAGTGGAGGCGTATTGCCGATAAATTCATAACCCCTCATGGGGAGAGATAACGAGAAGTTTGAAGGTCTGCGATGTTTGCGCCCTTAATTCATAACCCCTCATGGGGAGAGATAACCAGTATCTTCAGCATCCAAGGTTTTATCAACTGCCGTTTCATAACCCCTCATGGGGAGAGATAACTCTCTGCAAATGAGAATCGAGCACAGACCGTTCAAATTCATAACCCCTCATGGGGAGAGATAACGCGCTGATTTTACCGAAGCATTATCCATCGGCCAAGATTCATAACCCCTCATGGGGAGAGATAACCTGATGCAGCCGCATAAGCCTCACCTGCAATGTTGCTTCATAACCCCTCATGGGGAGAGATAACGAGGCGCTCGAATGGCGCGTTGATATGTTCGCCAAATTCATAACCCCTCATGGGGAGAGATAACGATCATGACCGGCACGGCCACGACCTACCACACCGCTTTCATAACCCCTCATGGGGAGAGATAACTCCAAAGTATGGTAATGCAGACCCTTGAAAAAGAGGTTCATAACCCCTCATGGGGAGAGATAACCGTCCACATTGTAAACAGTGATGTCCGGGAAAAGAGTTCATAACCCCTCATGGGGAGAGATAACCATAAACCCGCTCATACCCGTTTTTTAGATCCGCAATTCATAACCCCTCATGGGGAGAGATAACTACCCCCCGGTCGCAGCTGGGTGATCGTTCGGAAGATTCATAACCCCTCATGGGGAGAGATAACGCGGGTCACCCGGCGGGGGACTATCAAACCGAGTGGTTCATAACCCCTCATGGGGAGAGATAACGCGACGATATAAGCTTGACGTCGGTAAGGGGCATAATTCATAACCCCTCATGGGGAGAGATAACTTGTAACATTAGCCCCCGCTGAGCTGCTGACTCGCATTCATAACCCCTCATGGGGAGAGATAACCGCGATTGATTGGGCTTCTGATATGGGTATTGCGGGTTCATAACCCCTCATGGGGAGAGATAACTGTCGCCAAAAAGCTGCCCCATGATCCGGGGCTCAATTCATAACCCCTCATGGGGAGAGATAACGCTCGATGCATAGATCCTCAACTTTATCTATACCGATTCATAACCCCTCATGGGGAGAGATAACGCGGATGCTGAAGAGCTTGTGAAATTCATAGGGGCTTTCATAACCCCTCATGGGGAGAGATAACGATAATAGCAGGGAAGAAAGACTCTACAAGTACTATTTCATAACCCCTCATGGGGAGAGATAACGGCGCAGGCGGCGGATGTCCGGGTGCTGATAGCGGCTTCATAACCCCTCATGGGGAGAGATAACCTCGCCAGCGTTCGAGCGCCGGGGACCCCTCACCCTTTCATAACCCCTCATGGGGAGAGATAACGATGATGTTCGCCCTCAGTTCGGCCACTTCTGCCGGTTCATAACCCCTCATGGGGAGAGATAACTCGGCCCGGATCTCGCGCCATCGTTCGAGCGCCGGTTTCATAACCCCTCATGGGGAGAGATAACGAAAGGAAAAAACCATGCAAGAGATAGAGCACCAGCTTCATAACCCCTCATGGGGAGAGATAAC
>CAZNLT010000158.1:0-11755 GCA_964573705.1 uncultured Desulfobacterales bacterium | reverse complement strand
TTCATAACCCCTCATGGGGAGAGATAACCCCAAAAAAGTCGCCACTCCCGCTCGACCACATTCTTTCATAACCCCTCATGGGGAGAGATAACTCCGAGTACAGCATCCCCATCAGCTGTAACAGGAATTTCATAACCCCTCATGGGGAGAGATAACAACAAGAGCATCCCTGCCGTTGTGGGCCTGTAACCGTTCATAACCCCTCATGGGGAGAGATAACGCGACATCGGCGGCGCGGTAGTCTTGGCATTTGTGGTTCATAACCCCTCATGGGGAGAGATAACCTCAAACGAGATCATGAAGTTGACCGGACAGGGGCCTTCATAACCCCTCATGGGGAGAGATAACGGGTATCATGTTCGGTTCCGCCGGCCAGCCGTCCAGAGTTCATAACCCCTCATGGGGAGAGATAACGGTGTCGAGACAAGCCCTGAAAATCCGCATTTGCGCTTCATAACCCCTCATGGGGAGAGATAACGGGCTTATTTAAGCGATGCTGGACGGCAGGAAAAACTTCATAACCCCTCATGGGGAGAGATAACTTTTGGGTTCCTCACAGGGTATGGATTGGCGGTAGTTTCATAACCCCTCATGGGGAGAGATAACCTTCCAGATGTTCGGGGGCGATCCGACGATAAACCCTTCATAACCCCTCATGGGGAGAGATAACTTCTTCGCGAAAAAACTACATGTATTTTTCGAATGTTTCATAACCCCTCATGGGGAGAGATAACTTGCCAGGGTGCTGTTTCAAGATATGATATCTAATCTTCATAACCCCTCATGGGGAGAGATAACCCACTAAATTTCCAGATTGTGAATGGTATTAAAACGTTCATAACCCCTCATGGGGAGAGATAACCCCTGATTTTAAAACATTTTCAGGGCTGAATGAACCAATAGCACGATAAAAACGGGATGTGAATACTGAATTGATAACTTCAATAGCACGAACAAAAAACTACTTTGGGGATTGAAGTACAGATTACAGAACCTGAAAATCACAGGCGTGGGAACGGTCTTCAATTTTCCTGGCCTCCCCTTTTCCACCCTGACTCTTGATAAAATGAGCCACATGTACATTTTTTCGGTTTTCTGCAGTTACCTCCGTCACCCGCTCCCCCGGCTCAAGCAATCGGCTGACGGCCCGGCGCAACTCAATCAATTTACTTTCCGGCAAGTCCCCGCTGAAAACAGAATACTGAACATGTTCAAGATACTTCCGCAGCAACTTCTTGAATTTCTCAGTTCGCTTTGCCTGCACATCGTATGTCATCAGAACATACATTGTTAAATCCTCCGCTTATAAGATTCATACTCCCCGATCTCCATGACATGCCGCTCCAAATTCAGTGCTTCCCGATACACCCATTCCCGATAAGTTCTTCCGCTATTGACCTCTTCCAGACGGATTGAAAACTGTTCCGCCACATGACGCCGACCTGTTTCCGTCAAAAGGCACACCCCTTCATGCTGTTCAAACCAGTTATCCCGGATCATTTTCTTTCGGGCCATCCTAAAAATCAGAATATCCGTCAGAAGCGGTTTAAACGGTTCCGCTAAATCCAGACTTACAGAAGAGCGACCGATAGCCGGAGAGTGAAGCCAGCTCAGACTTTCATCCAGATGAGTTTTGAATGCTTCATGCCGTGCAATCGCATACGTCATCTGATTCATAAATGAAATCAGACAATTGACCCGGTTATTGGGAGGCCTGCGGACCCTGCGCCCAAAATCAAGAACCGGATCGATATACTTCCATGCACTGTAATAGATTTGATGCAGATTTCCCTCAATTCCCATCAGTGCAGAATTATCTGCTGCCTTTGCAATTTTCTCCATCAGCCTGTCCATCAACCGAACCGGATTTTCCATCTGCTCAACACCTCTGTACCGATAGTACAGCAAATTCGCCCGCATGTTATGACCCGCACCCCGAACGATTTCCCGGGCAATCACGATCCGTTCATCCGCTTTAAGAATGGACCGGGCCTGGGCCAGCTTGACCCGGCCGGAAGGGCTTCGATCAATCGGCTCAAAGGCCCCTTTGAAATAGCCGTAATAGTCGAAGACGGAAATGCGAACCCCATGCGCGCCACAGAGACATAGCAGTTTCGAATTCATGCGGCTTTCCGACAGGAGTACCAGATGGCGGATTTTTTCAATCGGGAAAGGCTTTTTACGGCCATTCACCGTTAAAAAAAGGGTGTTTTCTTTTCGTTTCAACTGCGCTTCCGGCGAAACAAACAATGTTTCCATCCCTGCCCTTTCAATCATACCCGCAGAATGCAGCCGCAGAACATTTGCTGCAAAGCGGAATCTTCGGAACATCCGGAACGGAATCCTGTTCCATCAGCATCTCCAGACGTTCAGATGCCTGCCAGAGCTGTTCCAGTTGTTTTTCATCCAGGACAACTTCCCTCCGCCGCCGTGTGGACAGCACATGGGTGATTGCCTTCCACTCCCGGCCTGTGGCAATGGAGAGGATCACCGCATAAAAGGCCGTCTGGTTATCGGATGCCGCTTTAGCTCCGGCGGTTCCCTTGTTTTCATAAACGACGGCATTCTCCCAGTCGAGCCGGTCCGGAGACAGCCCCATCAGCCCTTCCGTTGACCGGTCCCGCGCATAGCTGGTGTCATGTTTTGCCGTACCGGTCTGGACCCGGCTGTACCACTGGGCAAAATTGACTTGATGGAGATACAGCCAGGCCCGCCGCTCACAAAGGGTGACATGCTGAAAATGAAGGCCGTGCAGCCGGAGCCGGTCTACTCGCTCATAAAACGCCGCTGTTCGCGTCCAGTTCCGTATCATCGCTCACCACCAGCCCCGTCAACCGTACCAGTTTTTCAGCCGCCGCCATTGCCTCCGGATGGAATTCCCACGCCATCGCTTCCGTACCGGTTTTCATGGTAAACTCCCTGCTCCAGTTTTCCACCAGAAACGCATCATCCTTTATCAGCGCAATATATTCCGTATGCGGAAACCGCGCATTGCGAACCGCAGGAACAAATTGCTTTTCTTCCAGAAGATGACTCTGAAGGGTTCCGCTAATCCTTACCTCCTCTTCTCCGTCTTCCGCCATTACAATCGGATACCGGTCCAGAATATCCACATTCCGCCGAAGCCAGAGTTCAGTTGCATACAGCGTTCCGCCGTTCCCTTCCACAATACGGATCCCTTTCCCGATATCCCGCAGGGTCCGCGCCTCCTGTGCAAACCGGTTACACCAATCCTTTGCCGATTTACTGAAGACTCCGCCCGATTCCATTGCCCGAACCTTCTTCAGCAGAAAGTAAACCGTCTTTGCGGGACGAGGCTGATGGGTCTGCAAGTGTTTCCATCTGTGTCCCCTGTTGCTGAAATGATCCATCAGCACATTCCAGTAAAGTCCTGCGGAATAGGCGGCCCGGTTGGGCAGCCTGCCGAAATATTTGGTTTCTTCTTCAGGACAATCCGCAAACCGCTTTTGATATTGCCTTGTCAGCACTTTCGTCAGTTCCGAAATTTCAACCCGGTTTCCATCATTTTTTTCGACCCACTTCCGCAAATTCCGAAACCAGGGTTGCCGTCTCTCGATACCGCCGTCATACCGGACGATTACATGACCCGCATGATCTCCCCGCGCAGCCCGTCCATACCGCTGAAGAAAATTCATGGGCTCAAAGCCCGGTTCCATGATCAGCAGATCGGCCTTGAACGTCACCCCCATTTCCACACTGGCGGTGGCAATCAGAAGATCGAACTGTTCCGGGTTCTGCCGCCGCCCGGCAGCGAAAAATCCGGCAGTTTCCGTATGGGTGCGGGAATCGTCTATACTGTCAATGACCAGAACATGGCCTTTCCCGATCCCGGCCTCGCGGAATATCTGTTCCAGTTCCCCCAAGTGACGCTGAAGGTCCGCCAGGGCATTGTATATGATCACCACTTGCCGGCCCTTTTCAATTTCATTCTGAATGCCGGCGATTCTCTCCCGCACCAGATTCGGCAGGTGGTCACAGTTCTCCAGTGTCAGACGTACATCCCCGTGAACCGCCCGGCCTTCGGACACAAGTTCTTCATGAAGCTGGACCGTCTCCTTTTCCGGTACATCCAGACGCCGGAGTACCGGGGCAATATCCAGCGGTGTGGCGGAGAGAAAGGTCACTTTTGCCCGACTCGATGAATATTCGGCGGCCAGTTTAGCAAAAAGGGCAGCCAGACCGAAACCCCGGGGGGATATGGTGTGAAATTCATCAAAGACAATGTGTTCAAAGTTGTTCAGGATTTCAAATACCCCTGTGTCTGCCTGCCCGCTTTGGGGCCTGTACCGCAGCAGAACCGCACTGACGACTTCAGGAACCGCGATGATCATTTCACCGCCCTCCAGGGCGTCGTTGAGACTATAAACTTCCCTCACCCGACGCGCACCGATGTTGGTTTCTCCTGCTTCCTTCTGCCTTTTGGTTTCATCGGAATTCCAGAGAACCAGCTTTTCTCCCATAGCCCGGTCGGACCAGCCTTCCTTTTTCAGTGAGGAGATCAGACCTGCCAGCAGGTTCTGAGCCAAGCGCCGGGTCGGTACAATAAACAGCACCCGTTCATTGTTCTGCACAGCCCGTTCAAAGGCATAACTTTTTCCCGCGCCGGTCGGAGCTTCGGCAATCCTGACCTTTTCGGGCCTTGTCAGCAGATCGTTTTGCAAGGGCGATAACCCCGATTCCGGATCACTGCCGACACAGTGCCGGATAACCGTTACTTCCATTTTGCTACCTCCAATGACGCCTCTTCATGTTCCATCCAGGGGGTCAGTTGAATATTATGGAGACAAAACCGTTCAACAGGCAGTTCTTGTTTAAAGAGTGCCGCGGTCCAGGCATTCAGCCGGACGGATTGAACCTTCGCCTCCTTCAATGCTACCATGCCGTTGCGGTGCAGGCCGACCCGGATCACCAGTTCCTTTTCATCGGCATATTCAAATGGATCAAAATTATCCACGCCAAAGATCATTCCCCGGAATATCTGCTCCGGCGGAACTTCCTGTGTATAAAAGAAGTCTTTCAGGTTCCCCTTTTTGGCGACATTCTGGATTTTTTCCTGAATACCGCCTTCGGCATCCAGATTGAGTCGCCGGGTCAGGGGCGGCAGCAACCGGGGGGAATCGGTAACAAAAACCGAGCTCCTGTAGGGCATGGCGGACAGATGCCGGCGATAATCCTTCGGCGGCAGCCCGGTTCGGGCGGCGGTCATGCCCAAGGTCGCTGCCAGACCGAAGGCAATCGCACAATCATTGATCAGTTCCGGAAGCGTTGACGTTCCGCTCTGAACCATCAGGCTGTGGTAGCAAAACGGTGTCAGCGTTTTTGCTTCGATGCCGATGGCTTTCATTTTTTCCCCTTCCCTGTGCCGAACCAGCTGTCGAACAGTTCAGCGGTTTTTTCGGCGGCATGAACATACTGTGTTTGCAATTCGGGTTTATCGGCTTCAAAATCCTCTACCAGCTGCTTCTGATATGCCTGAAGGCTGTCCGGCCCCATAACGGTGTCGTGAACCGCTTCCATCATCTTATGGATGGATTTGATCACGGCGGAACTGTCTTTTCGGTCCAGGTCTTTGTCCAGTGCTTTCAGAATTTCGTAGGGAGACGCCAGGGATCGTTCAAAACGGGAACCGTACAGCCCGACCAGGTGCGTCCGGAGGTTGACGCCGGTCACAGCGGTCTGGCCGCCGTACAGACCTGCAATCCCCATCGAGAGCAGCAGGTGATCCAGTCCTTCCGGCGGCAATACCTTGCCCCGTGTGGAGAGTACCTGAACCATCAGGGTACCGGGCAGAATGAAATGGCGGGAAAAGAGGTTTTCACTGTTTTTTTCCGAATCTGCGTCAAACAGCGTTCCGTCTTCCATTGCCCGGTTGTGAAAGGTTTCATCCACACAGAAATGCTTGGGCATAAGGCTCAACCCGTCGGAATAGCTGACCCCGGACCGGACCGGCAGAATACGGGTATCATGATTGGCGGAATCCCCGAAGACCAGTGTGTTGAGATCAAAGGCATCCGACGGTTTCTGGCTTTTCATCAATACAGTTTTGTTCTGGGGCATACGTCCGCCGACGCCGTAGGTGCGGAGTATCTGAAGACCCCGGCTCCGTTCGGGATATTTGAATTTGTTGGGGACCGCACGGACATAGGTTTCGTCGTCAAATTCAATATCGGTGATTTCCTGTTCCGCGTTTCGGAAGACTACCGGTGCAATGGCTTCCCGAAGAGTCACCAGGGTGATACTGCCGATGTTTTTAAGTGCGGGATGAATGTAATCTCCTTTGCCGTTGGTGCTGGTGTCAACGAGGTGGTCAATTTTTCCGAGGTATTTGGCAAACTCTTTCATCATTTTTTCTCCTTATTCGGTATCTTGCGGGTTGGCGTTTTCATTTTTCTTTGCCTGGGTGATTTCTCTGTGTGCTTTTACAAAGGCCACACGATAGATGCTCGACAATACGCGACGGCTTTTCTGACTGGGGGTTTTGCCCTTCATTACGCCATGCCAGACTTCATTGACAAAAAGCTCCGCTACCTCCAGGCATCCATCCGTCAAACTTTTGTTGTTCCGGTTCGCTTTTGCGGCGGCCTTCTGCCGACGGGTCAGGTTTGTTTCCAGTTCTCCGGCCACCCCGTACACCAGGGACTTTTGATCATTCTGCCCCTCGCGTCGCGCCTGATTGACGGTATCCAGGCAGAGTTTAAATACCAGCAACTCATCGCTTGCAGACGATCTGCCGGGATTCTTCTGAATACCGGCGGCGGCCTCTCCAAATCGCACCAGTGCACCGTCTTTTTCACTCATAGGATTGGTTCCTTTCATGTAGGTTAGGATTTCATTGTAAAGCTCCGGGATCAGCCCATCTGCTTTTTCATCTCGATCTCTCAGGTGACAGAATGCCAAACAACACGCCCCGAAATGGGTGAGGCGGTTTGCATACATCTTCAATACATCGTGGCCGAGACCGTTGGTCTCCAGCAGCTTCTGGGCCATTCCAAGTCGTCTCAGCGCATCAGGTATCTGTTCCAGGCGGAGGGTGTTGCCCCCGGTCAGATCGCTCAGGGTCCGGGGCATGGCGTCAAAATGGAAGTAAGCCCGCTGAAATGTGGGGAGGCCCCGGAATACATGGACCGGCCTGCCCATACGACGGATGGCGGTCAGCAGCATCCGGAGGGTGTTGACCTGGCCTGCCAGGGATTCCGGAACCCGCTCCAGACGGGACATGCGGAAACGTCCCTGATAGACCTCGGGTCCTTTTAGAACATTCCCTTTCTTGATTTCCAGGCGGTTCAGATCATACAAAGACATGGCACCCATTGCGCGGTCATTTGTGATGGCAAGACCGCCGAACAGACCGACGGTGGTCGGTGAGGACACCAGTGCCGGTACGCCTTCTTCCTTTCCTCCCTGCTCTTGATGAACACCGGCACGGACTTTATGTTCCGCAATGGACGCATCACCGACATTGGTGTGGGACCGCTCCGATGTGAGGGTTTCGGGTCGGTTGTCTCTTCCGGAGAATGCCGAAACTTTCACCCCGTAAAGCCCCAGTGCCTGATCAATGGTTCTGGAAAAGGGAACCGGTTCATTGGTGAAAAGACAGCGCCCCTTTGCTTTTTCGTCACGGGCTGTAACACGTTCGCTGTTGAGCAGCTTGTGAAAACGCCGGATAACGCCTTCCAGAATCGCTGCACCTTCGCCCTTGATAAACCGGTTGAACCCGGGCGTTTCTTTATTCCCCTCCAACCACTTTTTCAGAAGCCCCTGGTCCTCACCCCACACCGTTTCCAGAACTTCATCGTCTTCGGCAGCGATTACTGTCGCCCATAGCGCGGTCACCGTTCTGCGGGAAAGATCATCTCCTATGCCGGCAATCCATGATGGACGTTCATCTTCCAGAATTTCCAATAAGTGTTTTTCCCTTACTGCCTGATCGGGTATGCCGTCTTTGGGTTTTGCGTCTACCTTGAGATTCAGGAGCAGAACAAGATGGGCAGCCCGATGAAACCATTCCAGATCAGTCGGATCAATGTCATCAAAAGAGGCGTACAGGGTTACCAGTTGACCGACGCTTTTTTGGGGCCAGCGGGGTTGCAGTCCGATCGTTTCCAGCAGATCGTCCAATGGTTCCGTGACCTCTGCGACAAGATCACCTTTTACCTTGAATAAATCCGACCGCTGCTTCTGGGTCAGTTCATTCCGGACAAATGTTTCGAGTCTGTCGTGAGATGACTGTCCATTATAAAGGGCCGGGATGCCGCGGTTTGAAACATTCAGCTCCAGATTAAACGGTAGATGATTTGCCAGAGCATCCAGTGCTTTCCGGGTGATTTCATCATAATTTTCACCCGGCAGAAGCATGAACAACTGACCGTCCTGGTGGACTTCGGCCAGGGGGGGAAGACCTGTAATGTGAAGGGAATACCTCGACAGCCATCGCTGCAGTTCATCCAGCAGAAATGGATGATGTGGGTCGTACAGTTGAACAGGTTTCCAAATTTTCAGGGAATCGGCTTTCAGGCAACTTTCATCTTCCCGAAGCCGTTTTAGAACCCCTGCAAAGCCGCCGGTTTCAGGATCACCGGAAAGCCAGGCCCCGTCCAGTTTATCCGCCAGCCGCACGTACAGGGGAAGCCGTTCAAATTCTCTCGGCGGTAAAACTTCCGGCTGATGGCGGTGGGCCTGGGTGGATTCAACTTTTTCAATCAGATACCGGACCTGAGAAGGCGTTAGTTCTGCTTGAAATTCAGTTAAAAAATCATGGATGCCGTACCGCTGCATCCGTTCAGCCACATGCTCAACCGTCAAAGGGGTATTCCGGGGCAGGCTCAGGTCTTTGTCTGTATCGTGAAGAAATCCGATTACAGCACCAGCGGCCAGTCTCCGCTGCAGCACTGCAGGATCCATTTCCGGATTCCGGCTCATGTAATCAAAGGCGGACAGGACCAGTGCCCCACGGGTGACGGAAAGAAGATGGTCCAGAAGGCTGACATTCTGGAATGTATAATATTTTTTCTGTTTTTCCGGATCAGGAGAATAGCCGCCTTTGCCGCTGATGGTCATCAGCCGAAGCGCTCGGGGGTCAACGAATGCCCCGTTTATGACTTTCTTGCGGAGATTTTCTCCGAGTTCACGCTCTTCCCGATCATTCACCACATGTTTATCGACAACTTCGGTGAGGAAACTGCTGTACATTGATTCGGAAAGCTCCGACGCTGTTTTTTTCCACTCATTGGATGTCATCTTCCGACCCCCCTTTCTGCAAGCCCGATGCAACCAAAGCCGTTCCGATTTTTCTCCCCGATTCCTGCATACCAGGCCAGGCGAAGATCGGCCTCACTGCCCTGAAGTACGAGCGGTACACGCATTCCAATGACAAAGGCCCGACTGCCGTTTTTCATTTCTTTGGTCTGCACCAGCGTGTCATACTTCGGACACGACCGCAGATAGAGCCGGTCCGGTTCAATCCGAAGGGAGACAGGTCTTCCGGCAATGCGGGACAGCCGGTGGTTCACCGCTGCACTCAGATCAAATTCATTGAGACGGGTATGCCACCGGCGTTTCCCATTTCGGCTTGAAACGGCCAGAGGAGACAGCATGACCACACCGATTGCGGTCTGTTCCGGTGCCACGGGATCTGGATCGGGCGTGATTTCCGCTCTGGCAAAATCGACAGCTTCCGAGGCCTGGGCACGGGCATGGACAACATCGGCGGGATTGAGTTTTTTCAGGTATTCGCCCAGAGTTTGATCCGGGGAACCGACCACCAGGGTATGACACCGGTTTCCATTGCGGTGATGCCATCCCAGTGCGGCAAAATGCCAGGGGCGTGCATCATATCCTACCATTCGGTCTGCCCCGGCTTTATCGAGACCATTGACCAGCGCATCGTGGATAATGTCCAGATTCCTGTATGCTATTGATTCTCTTTTCGGTAAAATCATACGGGTTCGATACATGGCGCTTTCCTTTCTAAGTTTTTTCTGTTAACCTTTATCTGATTAATTTCAACTATGCAAGAGGCGATATGTAATGAAACTTTACACATCCAAACGACATTTCCGGGAACGTTTTGAATTTATTGAAACAAAATTATTTTGGGGAAATGGTCTGACTGCCGGTGAGTTGGGAGAAACCTTTGACATAAGCCGCCCGGCAGCCCAAAAAGTGATCGACGATTACAAAAAAGCGTTCCCGGGGCAGATGGTCTATAACCCCCATCTGAAGCGACATACACCTGAAGAAGGCTTTGAACCCGTTTTGATCCGCAAGGATCCCCTTTATTTTTTGGACTATTTACGGGGGCAGAGTCTGACAGGATTGTATCGTGAAGAGCCGGAATGGAGTGATATAGTGGTGACAGATGTAGACCGGCTGCTCAGACCGAAATTGGTTCTGGAAATGGTAAAGCCGATTTTCTACGGACTCCTTCACAAGAAAGTTGTGATTATCGATTATCGCAAAAAGAATCTTAACGAAGGCGAAAAAACGGTCCGCTCCATTTCACCAAACCATCTGGTATTTGCCGATGACCGGTATCATCTTCGAGCCTATTGTCATCACAAAGACAATTACCTGGATTTTGTACTGACCCGGATCGCCTATTCGGAAATATCAGGAAGCGAGGAATGGGTATCTTCATATGGGGACAAAGAGTGGAATGAATATATTGAATTAAGTTTCAAACCGAACCCGGACCTTCCTCAAGGTATGCAAGAGTCGGTTCTCACTAACTACGATTTTAAAAAATCCGGAATTCGAAAAATAAAGTGCCGAAAATCTTTGTCATTTTACATAAAAAATAAGCTTCTTGCCGAAGATATGAAATATAAAATCCCTTTATGGATTTTAGATGGCGAGGAGAAAGCCCCATAGTTGGCGGATTGACCAGTTTTGGTCCGCGGCTTCGTTCATATACCATTCTCGGGCCTTGTCGCTTTCAACCCGAAGTAGCAGTTGGATAACTCTTCCAGCACCGCCTTGCCATATTCGGCCCGTTCCTTTCCCTCTTGTTCATGCTCAACAATCAGGTATCCGATCTGCCAATAGGCTCGGCCCATGGCAAGATTGACCACTGTCCCCACAATTCTATGGCAATCAATCCTGAAATTCCACAAAAATTTATACCGTTTTGCCGTTTCCACCCGATTTTCATCCACCTGAAGGCAAAAAATTCCATTGCAATCCCCCCCTACAAAATGTTAGTCTTTTAGTTTATCACCAATCATGGAGGCTTTTCATCAAAGGCATCGTCATTGCGGGGACGAACAGCGGGAGCGGAAAGACCACCCTCACGTTGGGGCTGATGGCGGCCCTGAAGCGACGGGGGCTCAGTGTCGCGCCGTTCAAGGTAGGACCCGATTTCATCGATCCCGGTCACCATGGCCGCATCACGGGTGTGCCGAGCCGCAATCTCGACGGCTGGATGCTCCCCCGGGAATACAACCTGGCCTGCTTTCTAAACACCGCCCAAGATGCGAATATCGCCGTGATCGAGGGTGTGATGGGCCTTTTCGACGGCTACGACGGCAAAAGCGAGGCCGGCTCCACCGCCCAGATGGCCAAATGGCTGGGGCTGCCGGTGGTTCTGATGGCGGACGCCCGGAGCATGGCCCGAAGCGCCGCCGCGCTGGTGCAGGGGTTTGAAAATTTCGATCCGGACCTTTCCTTCTGCGGGGTTGTCTTCAACCAACTGGGAAGCCCCCGCCATCTTCATTATTTACAGGAAGCCCTGGAAGAT
>CAZNLT010000157.1:0-13564 GCA_964573705.1 uncultured Desulfobacterales bacterium | reverse complement strand
GCCCATCTTGTCGGCCAGGCCGGACTGCTCCACTGCGGAGACTGAATCGCCCCCGCCGATGATCGTCATGGCACCCTTGGCCGCGGCCGCGGCCATTGCCTGCGCAATCGCAAAGGTACCTTTGGAGAAGGGCTCCATCTCAAAGACGCCCATCGGCCCATTCCTGATGATCGTTTTGGCCTCTTTGACGGTATTACTAAAGGTTTTAACTGTTTCGGGGCCGATATCGAGAATGCGCCAGCCGCTGGGAACTTCGTTGGCCGGGACCACCTTCTGCTGGGCGTTGGCCTTGAAAGCGTCGGCGATGAACGCGTCGGCGGGCAGCATCAGGTTAACATTGGCGGCATGGGCCTTGTCGATCAGGCTGCGGGCGGTATCTACACTCTCGGTTTCAACCAGCGAGTCACCCAGCTTGCAGCCCTGGGCCATCAGGAACGTGTTCGCCATCCCGCCGCCGATCAACAGTGCATTAACCTTGCTGAGCAGGTTTTTGATCACACCGATCTTGTCGCTGATCTTCGCGCCGCCGATAATCGTGATTGCCCGCCGCGCTTCGAGCGGCCTGCGAGCACCAGGGGCTGGTCTGGGCCCCCGCCGCATTCCGCAGCCATTCCGACGCCAACCAGCTTCGGGCCGCCGGGGTCAAGCCGCTGGTCCTGGGGCCGGGTCAACTGGCGCAGGCCCACACCCATGAGGAATCGGTCTCCTTTGGGCAGGTCCGCCGGGCCGCCGACCTGTACCTGGATTTTCTCTGCCGGCTTTTCCCGATCTGAACCGGCCGTAGATCCTGCAAGGCCGAATCGGGGTCAGTTGGCTTCCACCGTCACCTTTTGAACCGATTTGCCGGCCTGGAGCAGGTCGGGGTCGACTTTGGCATTGCATTCGATGCACCGCCAGCCCGACCGGATTTGGCGAATGGACCAGTATCCGCCGGTCAGAATCGACATCCCCCGGTGAAAGAAGTTGAGCCTGGGCAGGGTGCGGCGAAGGGTCGATTCATGGCCGCATTTCTTGCAGTAGGCCCGGGTTTCCAAATCTCCGTCGGGCATCAGGTGGTCGACCTCATCCCCGCCGTGGCCCAGATGGTCGCACACCCATCCGAACCGAATCCAGTCGTAGGGCCATGAGCCGGCACTCATGGCCGACAGAATCCAGTGGTGAAAAGAGAACCGCGGCGCCCGCCGCCGCAGCGGCACCACGTCTCCGCAGGCCTCGCAGTGTCCTCGGGAGGTCAGGATGGGTTCAAACGACAGGTTGGGCACCCCGTCGATCTCTTCGCCGCACTCCCCGCACCGCCAGCCGGTCTGCATCCAGGTGAAGGGCCAGTGTCCGCCCGTGACGAAGGAAAGCCGCTGATGCAGGGAGGTGGGAGGCAGAAAATTGCGCCGCACCAGCACCTCTTTGTTGCAGCGGGGGCAGTCCCCTCTGGAAACCACGAAATCGATGGACCGCAACCCCCCCATGCGCCGACCGGGGATGTGGATCTTTTCGTTGTCTGCGTTTTTGCCGCACTGCTTGCACCGCCACCCGACCCGAAACCAGTACAGGGGCCAGAACCCGAACGACAGGAGCGATAATATCCGATGGCTTGGGGACAACGGCGGCAGGGGGTGTCGGGTGGTGACGTTTTGCTTGCAGTGAATGCAATAACCGGGCGTTTCCATGAAATCCACGGGACATGCTCCTTTCGGCGATAGGAGGTTTTTAAGGATCAACCACTAGAATCCGTTACCACAAAACGTCCCTGGATACAAGCGGTGAGGTCAGGGTGAATTCAGGCGGATTTCGCTCTCGGTTGTGTCGGGGCTCCGCGGCCGAAAGGCGCGGTTCGGGCCCGGCCTCAATCCCAGTTCATGATCTTTCGGAACAGGCTCGGGTTATGAAATTTGAGATACATCCTGTTGCCGTACCGCTCCAGGTAGTTCTCATCCGAGGGCCGAAGATTGGGGATCACATACCGCCGGCCGTTTTCATCCTTCTCATCCTCATAGGGCACGCCGTCGGGAGAGAGGTTGGGGTCGGGGGCGGTTTGCTTCGGGTCGGTTTCGGATTGGGGGGATTTGGTTTTGTCTGTCATTTTGGTTCTCCTTTTTGCGGATTAGTGCGGGTTTTGCGTTTTGACCCTCGGGGCTCGCTTTTCCCCGAGGGTAGCTCTTTTCAATGAGGTCGGGGCGGGAAGCCCCGGGAAACTTGCGGTTGTCGCCGGTTGTCATCCGGGCAAAAAGGGTAGCATTACCCGTTTCTCTATTTTCAGCTTGACCAGGATCAGGTATTGCCCGGGGGAGGGTGGTTAACGATGAGCCCAGACCTCCGAGGTTTTCAAAACCTCGGAGGTCTTCGAGTTTTCGATAAATTCCACCTAATCCATCGCTTGGACTTGATTATTTTATCCGATAGAGAAGCGGGGAATGCTCCCGGCAACTACAACCAGCTTCAATGAGGCCGGGGCGGGAAGCCCCGGAAAACCTGTCTGGTTTAGCTTCGGTTCTGTTGATCCAGAGGGGAGCTTCAATGAGGCCGGGGCGGGAAGCCCCGGAAAACTGAAATCTGTCGGCGACGCCGGCGCGTTCGACTACCTGCTTCAATGAGGCCGGGGCGGGAAGCCCCGGAAAACATTGTGTCGGGGGTGGCGGAATGAGCGAAAATACTGCTTCAATGAGGCCGGGGCGGGAAGCCCCGGAAAACCCGGCCCGGTAATGACAATACCCCACCAGATGCCAGGTGCCCCGATAATGGTGAAGACGGTAGGGCTCCAGACGCCGGTCGGTGACCTCGCCCGAATGGGCCGCGAAATAGGTCATCCGAACCAAATGACGGCCACGGATTGCACGAATCAGGTTCTCCAGAAGCCGGGCATCACACCCGGTCCACTGAACCGATTCATACGAAACCAGATCCGGCACGCCGGAACCATAATGGATGGTCAGCAGCGATTCGATCCGCTCCTGAAACCGTCGGACCTCCGATGAATCCGACAAAGAAGACAGCTGGCGGCAGACACCCAGCATCATCAGCAGATGAACCGGATCGAACCAGAAGGCGGGCAGTTCAAAGGAGGCGTCGGTCAGATAATACCCTTGGCGGTCCGCATCAAAAGAAACCGGCGCATTCAGCCGTTCCCGCAGATAGACGAGATCACGCTTGAAGGTAGCCCGGGACACCTCATATTTTTCGGCATACCGATGAAACGAGGGGAACGCATTGCACTTGAGACGGCAATAGAGCCAATAGATACGCTCCAACATTCGCAGGTCCTTTCGGTGAGAAATGAATGGAGGGGGGCTCGGTATTTACAAGAGATAGCCAAGTGCTTGATTAGCACAGCATTCTCTTGAAAACAAGGGGTGAGATCAAGTCAAAATGGGAAGAGATAAGATTACAAGTTGCCCATCTGTTGCCGATACTGAAGTTCCAGATTATTCCACTGGTTTGCGGGTACACCCGTGGTCGATTCCAATCGATTTGCGGTTTCAAAAGTGAGGGGCTGGTCACCTTTGATAATCCGGTGAATGGATTGTACAGTCAGGCCGGTCCGATCCGCCAATTCCTTTTGGCTCATACCCGGGGATTCGGTTACCTCTTTCAGCATTTCGCCGGGCGGTACCGCAAAAGCCGGCTCGAATGCATGTTCCCGTTTGGCACTCAAGATAGGGGAAGGCGGAAGAATAACCAACCGCTACACCTTTTTCTTTTCCAAAACCCGTTTCCCCTTTTCGGTTAAACTGTATTTCTGAAAACGGCTGCGGGGTTTGTCGGGAATGGTCGGTTGGATCAGATCCAGTTGAAGCGCCTTAGCCAGCAGTGTAGCCCGAAAATGTTCTCTGTGCCGAATGCCCATTTGATCCATTAATTCCTTCCGGCTTTTAGGCTCCGCACAATAAGCTATCAACCTCAGAATATTGTCGGTGACTTGCTCGGTGACTTGCTCGGTGACTTGCTCGGTGACTTGCTCGGTGACTTCGGGGGTGAACCCCGGATGACCTGATTCCGCTGGTTTACAGGCGGTGACTCGAAAACCGCCGCTGATCTCTTCAAACTCCGGCGCAGGCAATCCATAATCGGCAAAACCATTCAAAATGCGTCGAATACCGGTGCCGTATTTTTCGATCAGACCGATTTCTTTGAACATATCGGCAATTTTTCGGTTGCGGATGCTGGACAGGTAATCTCCGGCCAGCAATTTTTCAACCGTCAGTCCGGACGGAAGCAGGCCGGGGTTGTAGATCTCTATCCGATCATCGAAAATTTTGACGATCGAATCGGAGGTGCTGGTGTAATCCCGATGAACAATGGCGTTGATCACGATCTCCCGAAGGGAGGACATCGGATATTCCCACCGTTCCTCCCGGTGCGGGTTCCCGGTAATGATGTAGGCTTTATTGATATGCTTTCTGATGAACGCCATCACCTCCTCGACCTCGGAAATCAATTCTCCTTTCAGCCTGGCGCCGTCCTTGATCAGGGTGGCGGTCTGAAATCGTCCCAGTTCAATGGTGCTCAGCCCTGTTTCCTCTTCGGCAAACAACAGAAAAGCAGCTCGGGTAATCCGCCCATCCCGCAAAAGCTCGAATTTTCGCAGCATGGTAAGGGGATCTTCAATGATGTCGGTTTCGCGTATTCGATTGACGCGAGCGATAAAAGCCCGAACCTTATCCATCGAAATATCAACTTCCGAATGGATCTCATCAATCGTGCAGTCCCAGCTGGTATTGATCGATCTCAAATGTTCATTGACGACCTCGGAAATGCTCATCTGGTGGTTGGCGTTATTGATCCGCTTGAAATACCTGCCCCGGCAGGCAATCGGTTTGATGGGATATTCGGCTACGGACACCATCACCACGGTTTTACCCTCGATCTCGATCATGTCGGCATCCGGGATCAAAATATCGGAGGTGGCGATTTTAACTTGATTGATCCAGTTCTGGACCGTTTCTTTTCCGATATCGACCCCGATGGCATCCCCATCATCCGCCACGCCCACCAGCAGACGTCCGCCGCGGGTATTGGCAAAGGCCGCGAGGGTTTCTACCGCGGTTCGATTGAAGGAGCGCTTGAACTCCACTGAATCCGATTCCCCCTGACGAATGAGAGAAATCAGTTTGGCATGTTCTTGATCGACCAAATTCTTGCTCCTTACTCCTCCCCCGCCAACGCCGCAAACCGCTCCCGGCTCAGCTTCAGAAAGAACCGGTCCTGGGTGAAGATTTCGAAGGTGACGGTATCGTCGTAACCGGTGTCGGCCAGGGCTTCGAAGACGCTGTGAAAGTCGATGCGGCCGCAGCCCAGGGGGAGGTGTTCGTCGCCTTTGCCGGAGTTGTCGCTGAGGTGGACATGGCCGATCCGGTCGCCGAAGCGGCGGATGAAGTCGAGGAGTTTTTGAGTGCTGCCGGCGCCGATGTGGGCGTGGCCGCTGTCGAGGGTGAGCTTGCAGGCGGGGAAGCGGCGGAACAGGTCGTCGAAATCCGCCGGGTTGAAAAAGGCCCCTGCATTCGGCATCATGTTTTCCAGGCAGAGGGTGATCCCCAGGTCGGCGGCCTTGGCGACCATCACTTCAAGGCTGGCGTAGGCATACCCCAGGGCGGTATCCCGCACCAGCGGCGCCAGCCCGCCCAGGTGGGGCGGATGGAGCACCGCCTTGGTCGCCCCCAGATCGGCGGCGGTATCGAGGGAGGCCAGCAGCTCTTCCACCGAGGCCCGTCGGATCGATTCGGTGAGGTCGGCGGCATGGACGAAGGTGGGCAGGTGGCAGACCAGACCGAGGTTGTAAACCGAGAGGGTTCGCAGGATCTTGTCCCGCTGCCGCCGAATGCCGGTATAATGGGCTTCGGGGGCGTCCAGAGTGAGTTCGAGATAGTCGAACCCGAGGGCCGCGAAGGTTTCGATTTCGGAGATCACCGGCAGCACCGGAAAGTTCATCGCGCCGTATTTCATGTTACCGTCCTTTTTAGTATGAATGGAGATCATCGCGTATCCTTCATCAGGTCACATCCCAGCCGGTCCACCCAGATCCCAATGCAAATATGGTATCACCCTTCCCCCCCATTTTCAACGCGGGAGTGAAAAATGCAGGATTTACCCGATATTCGAGGGACACCCGAATCGCCCCGAAGCCGGACTCAGGTGAAGCATCGGCACAGCCGGTTTTTAACTTGCTATTGAAAAACAGCATGATTCCAGGTATACATGGAATTTACAGCCGAAACACCGGGAGGATGGAGCCGTGCAGCCGGCCGCCGATGCCCGAACCCGCATCGACGGAAGAATCACATCAACAGAGATCTCTTCCAGCCCGGAAGAGCATAAATGAGGTGGCGTCTATGGTCGAGGAATGCAAACCGATACTCAATACCGGATTACGCGGATTTACGATTGCCAGCACCAAAATCAGTGATGTCAAGGGGGATGAAGGGAAACTGGTCTACCGGGGCTACCTGATCAAGGACCTGGCGGAAGAAGTATCATTCGAAGAGGTGGTCTATCTCCTGCTGTATGAAAAACTGCCCAACAAGGCGGAGCTGACCGCTTTTTCTCACCAGCTCGCCGTAGAACGGCCTTTGCCGCCCGAGGTGATCGCCGCCCTCAAAACCCGGCCGGCGGATTCGCTGCCCATGGACATTCTTCAGGGCGGGGTCTCTCTGCTGGCCAATCACGACCCGGACACCCAAAAAGGAGAATCCCGGGAGGTCACCCTTCAGATGGGGATTCGGCTGATCGCCAAGTTCCCCACCCTGCTGGCCGCCTGGCACCGGATTCGAAACGGCCGGAAGCCGATCGACCCGGACCCCGACATGGGTCAGGCTGCCAATTTTCTCTACATGATGAGCGGCGAAAAGCCGGACGGTGAACTGACCCATTTTTTCGACACCTGCCTGGTGCTGCACGCCGAGCACTCCTTCAACGCCTCCACCTTCGCGGCCCGCGAAGTGGCCTCCACCCGGGCCCACATCTATGCGGCGGTGTCCGGGGCGGTGGGGTCCCTGTCCGGGGCCCTGCACGGCGGGGCCAACACCCGGGTCATGAACATGCTCAAGGAGATTGGCAGCGAAGACCAGGTGGAACCCTACATCGACCGGACCCTGGACGCCGGCGGAAAAATCATGGGCCTGGGCCACGCGGTCTATAAGGTGGATGACCCCCGGGCCCTGATACTGGCCCCCATGTCCAAGAAGATGGGTGAGCGGATCGGCGAAACCAAATGGTATGATATGTCCAGGGCTCTGGAGGCGAAGGCCAAGAAAGCCTTCAAAGAGCGAAAGGACCTCGACATCTTCGTCAATGTCGATTTCTACAGCGCCTCTCTTTACTATGCCATGGGGATTCCCATCGATTTTTTCACACCCATTTTCGCCATTTCCCGGGTCTCGGGATGGGTGGCCCATGTGTTGGAGGAGCAGTTTGCCGGGGCCGCGCCCAAACCGGTGCTCTACCGCCCCGAATCCCAATACGTGGGGGATTACTGCGGGCCCGAAGAGTGTACCCTCGAATCCCTGGAGGAGCGAAGTTGACCGCCGGCCTTGAATGACGGCCGCCGGTATAGAAAGGATATGCCGATTTCATGAAAGAACAGACCCATCGGATGACCCGCCAGCGCCGGGTCATCCTGGAAGAACTGCGGGAGATGAATACGCACCCCGGCGCCGAAGAGGTCTTTGAGGTGGTTCGGCGGAAGCTGCCGCGGATCAGCCTCGGCACCGTGTATCGAAATCTTGAGATTCTCTCGGAACTGGGGGAGATTCAGAAGCTGGAACTGGGGGGCACCCTGATGCGGTTCGACGGCAAGACCGAAAAGCACTACCACATGCGCTGCATCAACTGCGACCGGGTGGACGACGCGCCCATGGGGTTCATGGAAAACATGGAATCCGCCCTTCTCGGCGCCACCGAATTCAAGATCATGGACCACCGGCTGGAGTTTCTCGGCCTCTGTCCGGTCTGCATGGAAAAAGCCCTCGACCGGAAAACCCTGGAGGAGAGTTCCCGGGGGGCCGCCACCCCATCCGCTCAAACCCTGTCCAAAAAGGCCTCCAACTTTTAAAATGATTTCCGGAAAGTAAAATACCATCCGAAAACGCCGCCGGGGGATGAATCCCCCGGCTCATACCGAAAAGCGCCCTGAAGGGCTCTCTCTCTCGAATTCTCCCCCATCTCCGAGCCCGCTTCAGCGGGCTTTTTCGGATTCAGCCGGGGGATTCATCCCCCGGCGGCGGGCACAGTATTTTTTTTCTACAAACCACCTACATCTATACCGAGTTCTGTGGATTGAGAACTTTAGGAAGATCGAATCCGCCCGGGCAATGGTTTTTCACATGCTCTTTTTGAAAAACTGGGCCTGTTCGGTGACCGCGTCGGTCCGCTGGGTATACCGGGTCGGCACGGTTCCTTCTTTGAACACCTCGAAAACGGTCTGCTCGGAATCGGTCGCCGGCAGCAGCCCCGTATCCGCGTCGATCCTCGAAAACACCACCCCCCGGGGCACCTGAAACACCTTCACCGGCAGCCCCTGATGGGCCGTCTTCATGAAATCGAGCCAGATCGGGCCGGCGGCCCGGGAGCCGGTCTCTTTTTTTCCAAGAGGCCGTTCCTGGTCGTATCCCACCCAGGCCCCGGCGATGTAGTCGGGGGTGTATCCCATGAACCAGGCGTCGTGCAGATCGTTGGTGGTGCCGGTTTTGCCGGCGGCCGGCCGGCCCAGGGCCCGCATCCGCCTGCCGGTTCCCTCTTTGACCACGCTCTCCAGAAGGCTGGTCATGAGATAGGCGGTGGCAGGCTCGATCACCTGCTCGCTGTCGATCTCGAGCCCCTCGATTTCCCGGCCCCGGCCGTCGAGGATGCGGGTGATGAAGACCGGTTTGACCCGGTTTCCGTGGTTGGCGAAGACCGAATAGGCGGTGGTCAGTTCCAGCAGAGACACCCCCGAGGACCCGAGGGCGATGGACAGATTGCGGCTCAGATCCGAAGTGATCCCCAGTTTTCGGGCATAGTCGATGGCGTATCCGACGCCGATGTCATCCAATATATTGATGGTGGACAGATTCCGGGAATGGGTCAGGGCATTGCGCAGCAGGGTCGGACCATGAAACCGCCGGTCATAGTTTTTCGGCTTCCATTTGAGGTTTTTGTCCTGGTAGATAAAGGCGTTGTCGATAATTTCGGTGGCCGGGGTGTAGCCCTTGTCCAGGGCCGCCGCATAGATGACCGGCTTGAAGGCGGAACCCGGCTGGCGCCGGGACTGAACCGCGCGGTTGAACTGGCTTTCCCGAAAATCCCGCCCGCCGATCATGGCCCGCACATGGCCGGTGCCCGCCTCCAGACAGAGGAGGGCGCCCTGGGCCTCGGGGGTCTGCTCCAGACGCAGGTCCCAGGCGCCGGTCTCCGGGTCTTGTTCCACCAGGCGCACCCGGATCAGGTCTCCCGGCCGGACCGCGTCCTTCACCGATGTGGGGCGGAACTCGACCCCGGTCTTCCGGGTGGTCCAGTCCATGGTGTCGAAGGGGATGTGTCCGGTGCCTTGGGCCAGGCGAACCGTGATACGATCGGCCTCTCCCTCCACCTTCACCGCGACCCCCTGGACCAGATCCCCGGATTCAGGTTCGCCGTGACGATCGGTTTCATCCCGAAGCTCGGTCAAAAACGCCTCGATCTTCGCCTCCCCCGCCAGACGGCGAATCGGCCCGCGATACCCGGAATGGCGTTTGTCCAGCTCCCGAAGCCCGGTATCCACCGCGTGCCGGGCCGCCTCCTGAAGTTCGATGTCGACGGTGGTGTGAATCTTGAGCCCGCCGTTGTAGAGGGCCTCTTCTCCGTATTTTTCCACCACGTACCGGCGGACATGCTCGGCGAAACAGGGGACCGTTTCCAGGTAGAGGTTTTGCCGGGGCCGGACATCCAGTTCCGCCGTCAATGCCGCATCGGCCTCGGTCTGAGTGATGAACTGATTTTCCACCATCCGCTCCAGAACGTATTTCTGCCGTTTGCGGGCCAGGTCCGGATTTTTATAGGGCGAATACCGGCTGGGCGCCTGGGGCAGCCCGGCCAGGACCGCGCACTCGGCCAGGGTGAGTTCCCGAATCGATTTGCCAAAGTAATTTTCGGCCGCCGCCGCCACCCCGTAAGCGCCGTGGCCCAGATAGATCTGGTTGAGGTAAAGAAAAAGAATCTCCTCTTTGCTGAACGTCTTATCGATCCGGTAGGCCAGAATCGCTTCCTTGATTTTTCGGCGGTAGGTCTTTTCCGGCGTCAGGAGAAAGGATTTGGTCACCTGCTGAGTGATGGTGCTGCCCCCCTGGATCACCGAACCGGCCTCGATGTTCTTGAAAAAGGCCCGGGCGATGCTGACCAGATCGACCCCCTCATGTTGGTAAAACCGGGCATCCTCCGCGGCAATAAAAGCATTCACCAGGGTCAGCGGAATGTCGGACAAGGGCGCCACGATCCGCCGCTCCTTGAAAAACTCGGCGATCTTACGGCCGTGGTTGGAAAAGACGGCGGTTACGGCCGGGGGGTTGTAATCGGTCAGGGTATTGATTCGGGGCAGATCTTGGCTGTAACGGTCATAGACCATCCAGGCGCCGACAGCCGCGGCGATGACCATCAACAGGCAAAACGCGGTCATCCAGCCCAGAACTTTAATCCACCGCGGTTTGGGCGCGGCGGTTCGGGAACGCTTTTTGTTCATCTCTTCAGATCCTCTTAATGTCTACCGGTAGTATGGCGAAAAAGAATAGCAGATTACGGGGATATTGGCAAGCATTCAGTAAAAAAAGGAATTGACATTATCCGCTGATAAGATTACATAATCTGGTTTTAGTTTAAAAAGAGGTCAAATGGTATTTTTTTTGAGAACAGACGGAGAAGAGATCACCCATGGTACAGTTGAATTTCGACAAAATGGGCGGGCTGGTGCCCGCCATCGCCCAGGACTATGAAACCGGAGAGATTCTGATGCTGGCCTACATGGACCCGGCGGCCTGGAAAGAAACCCTCGCCACCGGCCTGGCCACCTATCACAGCCGCTCCCGAAACACCCTCTGGGTCAAGGGAAAAACCTCCGGAAACGTTCAGCGGGTTCGGGAAATCCGCATCGACTGCGACGACGACACCGTCCTGCTGAAGGTGGAACAGGTCGGCGGCGCAGCCTGCCATACCGGCCATCGAAGCTGTTTTTACAAGAAAATCGAAGACGGAGAGGTCAAGATCGTCGGGGAACCGGTGTTTGATCCCAAGGAGGTCTATCAATAGATGAAGGAAAAGCTGAAACTGGGCATTCCCAAGGGAAGCCTTCAAAACGCCACCATCGATCTGTTCAAACGGTCGGGTTGGAAGATCAACGTCAACGGCCGAAGCTACTTCCCGGAAATCAACGACGACGATATCGACTGCGCCATCTGCCGGGCCCAGGAAATGTCGCGGTATGTCGAAAACGGCACCCTCGACGCCGGCCTCACCGGCCGGGACTGGATCGCCGAAAACAATTCCGATGTGCATGTGGTCAGCGAACTGGTCTACTCGAAGGTGAGCGCCCGGCCGGCCCGATGGGTCTTGGCGGCGCCCTTCGGATCATCCATCGAAAAATTGGAGGACCTTCAGGGCAAGAAGGTGGCCACGGAACTGGTGGAATTCACCCGGCGCTATTTCAGAGAACGGAACATCGACGTTCAGGTGGAATTTTCCTGGGGCGCCACCGAGGCCAAGGTGGTTTCCGGCCTGGCCGACGCCATCGTGGAGGTGACCGAAACCGAAACCACCATTCGGGCCCACGGTCTTAAGATCATTCACGAACTGATGCAGACCAACACCCAGCTGATCGTCAACCATGAGGCCTGGAAAATCCCCGAAAAACAGGCCAAGATCGAACAGATCGCCATGCTCCTGCGGGGCGCCCTTCTGGGAGACAAGCTGGTGGGCATCAAAATGAACGTGCCGGAAAAACAGCTGGAAAAAATCGTCTCCCTGCTCCCCAGCCTTCATGCCCCCACCGTGGCCTCTCTCTATAAGTCCGACTGGTTTTCGGTGGAATCGGTGATCGACACCAGCGTGGTCCGGGACCTGATTCCCGAGCTGCTCAAAAACGGCGCCGAGGGAATCATCGAATATCCGCTGAACAAGGTGGTGTAACCATGGCACGAATCGCGGCCCGGCTGGCCGACATCAAATCCTTTATCGTCATGGACGTCCTGGAGCGGGCCAATGAAATGGAGCGCCGGGGCATCGAGGTTATTCACCTGGAGGTGGGGGAGCCCGACTTCGACACCCCGCAGTGCGTCAAGGAGAGCTGCTGCAAGGCCCTGGACAACGGCCACACCCACTATACCCACAGCATGGGCGCCTATGAGCTTCGGGAGGCGATCTGCGAGCATTACCGAAACACCTACGGCGCCGAAGTCCATCCGGATCAGGTGGTGGTCGGCTCCGGCACCTCGCCGGTGATGTTCAGCCTGTTTGCAGCCCTGCTGGAGCCCGAAGACCAGGTGATCATCTCCGATCCCCATTATGCCTGTTATCCCAACTTCATCAAGTTCATGGGCGGCGAACCCGTCACGGTGCCGGTTTACGAGGAGGACGGGTTTCAATACCGGCCCGAGGCGATTCAGGAAAAAATCACCCCGAAAACCCGGGGAATATTCATCAATTCCCCATCCAACCCCACCGGCAACCTGCTCTCGGCGGACCGGATGCGGGCCATCGCCGGGTTTTCCCGGCCTGACGGGCCCTATGTCATCTCCGACGAGATCTATCACGGGCTGGTCTATGAAGGCAAAGAGCATTCCATCCTGGAGTTCACCGACAACGCCTTTGTTCTCAACGGGTTTTCCAAGCTTCATGCCATGACCGGGCTGCGGCTCGGGTATCTGATCGCCCCCATGGACTTCATCGAGCCGATTCGAAAGATTCAGCAGAATTTTTTCATTTCGGCCAACGCCATGATTCAGATGGCCGGGCTGGCGGCACTGCGGGAGGCCGGTGAAGACATCGCCCGCATGAAGACCATTTACAATGAACGGCGACAATTCATGATCGCCCGCCTCAAAGAGATCGGCTTCGGCATCACCGTGGAGCCGACCGGGGCCTTTTATGTCTTCGCCAATGCCAAACACATCTCCAATGATTCCTATCAGCTGGCTTTCGACATCCTGGAAAAGGCCCATGTGGGGGTCACCCCGGGCATCGATTTCGGGCAAAACGGCGAAGGATACCTGCGGTTTTCCTACGCCAACTCCAGAGAGAACATCGCCGTGGGGCTGAACCGGATCGAGGAATACCTGAAAAACCGGCCGGCCGGTTGACCGCCGGGGTCGCTTTCGAACCGTCGCTGTCCGCCGCAGGAGGAAAAAGCCGGCTTTGATCATCGTTTCGGTCGCGCATCAGTGTTAGGGAGGCCACCCCAGGATATTTTCCCCGGGCCGGGAAGCTGTTTGAGCGAATGCGAGTTCTTGCCGGGCCGGGGAAAATATCCTGGGGTGGCCGGAATGGTAATTATGGCTAAAACCCCGATCCAGGGGGAACCAACAAGGGTAACCAATGATTATCAAATCCGCCGAATTCGTGACCAGCGCCCCCGGAC
>CAZNLT010000156.1:0-13692 GCA_964573705.1 uncultured Desulfobacterales bacterium | reverse complement strand
CCCGTGATTCCAGATAGCGGATCACATCCCCTTTGGTGATTCGGCCGGCCGGCCCGGTGCCGGTGAGCCGGGCGGTATCGATGTCGTGCTCGGCCACCATCCGCCGCACCGAGGGGGCCAGGTCGGCGGATTCCCGGGCCGGTTTCCCGGCAGGCTCTTTTTCGGCCGGTGTCGGCTTTGCCGCCGGTGTCTCTTCGGCCGGTTCGGCCGTGGGAGCGGGTTCGGCCTTTTCCGCCGCCGCTTCTTTCTCCGTGGCCTTCGAAGGTGGGGTTTCTTTCGCCTCTGCCGCTTCCGGGGCCGGTTTTTCAGGCGCTTCGGCTTCCGTTTCCGTGGCGGTTTCGGTTTCGATCATCCCCACCACGGCGCCGATGGCCACGGTTTCGCCTTCCGCCACCTGGATTCGCAGAATCCCGTCGGCTTCGGCGTTGACTTCCAGGGTGATTTTGTCGGTTTCGAGCACGAAAATAGGCTCATCCCGCTTGACCGGGTCGCCGTCTTTTTTGAACCACTCGGCCAGAATCGCTTCCTGAACCGATTCGCCCACGCTGGGCACTTTGATTTCGATTGCCATGGATGGTTCGCTCCTTATGCTTCGATTGGATTCACTGCTGCAGACCCTGAATCAGTCCAATTTTCGTAACAATTCGATTATCCGGTGCTTACGCCGGATTCCTGACCGATGGCCTCGTCCGGAATAGCGCCCTGCTGCTGCTTATAGATATTGGCAAACCCGGTGGCGGGGCTGGCCGACGGCCTGCGGCCCACATAGGTGGGTTCTTTTCCGATCAGCTCCGTCAGCCGCGGCCGTATAAAGGCCCAGGGCCCCATGTTTTCCGGTTCTTCCTGGACCCAGTACCATTCCTCGGACATCCGGTATTTTTCAATGAGGTGCGCCAGCGCTTCCCCGGGAAAGGGGTAGAGCTGTTCGACCCGTATGATGACGATGGCGGACTTCAGGGTGTCCCGGCGCTGGAGGAGCTGGTAGTAGATTTTGCCGCTGCAGAAGACGACCCGGCGGGGTTTTTCGATCTCTGCGCCGTCGTCCAGAACCGGTTGAAAGCTTCCGGCGGTCAGGTCCGTCAATTCGGACACCCCCTGGGGATGGCGAAGCAGACTCTTGGGGGCCATGACCACGAGCGGTTTGCGATACCGGCTCAGGACCTGCCGCCGAAGCAGGTGAAAATACTGGGCCGGGGTGGTCATGTTGCAGACCTGCATGTTGTCGTCGGCACACAGCTGAAGGAACCGCTCCAGACGGGCGCTGGAGTGCTCGGGTCCGAGGCCCTCCCATCCGTGGGGAAGGAGCAGAACCAGCCCGCTCATCCGCTGCCATTTGGTCTCTCCGGCGGCGATGTAAAGATCGATCACCGACTGGGCGTTGTTGCAGAAGTCTCCGAACTGGGCCTCCCAGATGGTCAGCCCTTCGGGCCTGACCAGGGAATACCCGTACTCGAATCCGAGCACCCCGGTTTCGGACAGGGGGCTGTTCAGAACGGAAAACCCGCCTCCGTTTTCTGAAACCGTTTGCAGGGGCACATATTCATCGCCGGTTTTGGTGTTCATCAGCACGCTGTGGCGCTGGCTGAAGGTGCCCCGGGCGCTGTCCTGGCCGCTCAACCGAACGAAATAGCCGTCGTTCAACAGGGTCGCCAATGCCAGGGCTTCGGCATTGGCCCAGTCGATGGACTCGCCTTTGTCCACCGCCTCCCGGCGGGCTTTCAGGAGCCGTTTGATTTTGGTATGGGGCTTGAATTCCTTTGGAAAGGCGTTGAGTTTGCGGGAGAGGCCGGTCAGCCTTTCCGCATCCACACCGGTGTCGATGGGCTCGTGGGAATAGCCGGTTTCATATCCGTTCCAGTTTTCATAAAACTGCAGTTCGGGAAAGGACCGGGGATTGTTCTGGGCCGCCTGAAATGCATCGTCCAGGCACCGGTTGACCTCGGATTCGATTTGCTGGATGTCTTCCTCGGTGGTATCCCCGTTTTCGACCAGCTTTTCGCCGTAGGTTTTATAGATCGGCGGCCGCTTTTTGATCCGCTCATACATCAGCGGCTGGGTGAAGTAGGGTTCGTCTCCTTCATTATGGCCGTAGCGGCGGTAGCAGATCAGATCGATGACGACATCCTTGCCGAAGGTTTTGCGGTAGTCGCAGGCCAGCCGGATGATGTGGACCACCGCCTCGGGGTTTTCCCCGTGGACGTGGAAGATGGGCACCATCAGCAGCTTGGCCACATCGGTGGAGTACCGGGTGGACCGGGCATGTTCGGGCAGGGTGGTGTATCCGATCTGATTGTTGATGATGATATGGAGGGTGCCGCGGGCGCCGTAGCCTTCCAGCTGGGAGAGCTGAAGGGTTTCCATGACCACCCCCTGGCCGGCGAAGGCGGCGTCTCCGTGAATCAGCAGCGGCAGCACCTGGTTGCGGTCTTCCCCTTTAAGAATGTCCTGACGGGCGTAGGCGACCCCTTCGACCACCGGGTCCACCGATTCGAGATGGCTCGGGTTGTTGACCAGAAAGACCCTCAGTTCCCGGTCGTTGGCCAGTTTGATATCGGTGAGATAGCCGTTGTGGTACTTGACGTCCCCGGAGCCGAACAGGCTTTCGGGGTCATAGGTGTTGGCAAACTCCCGAAAGATCTCCTCGTAGGGCTTGAACAGGATATTGCTCTGGACATTGATCCGTCCTCTGTGGGCCATGCCCAGAATCACCTCCCGGCACCCGTTGGCCGAGGCATGGAGCAGAAGGGTGTCGAGCATCGGGATCAGGGACTCCCCGCCTTCCAGGGAAAACCGGGTCTGGCCCATGTATTTTTTGTTCAGATAGGTTTCGAAAAGGGTCGCCTGGGAGAGCTTGTGAAGAATCCGCACCCGTTCCTCCGGTGTCAATTCCGGCTGGTTGCGCACCGGTTCCATCCGGTCCTGAAGCCACCGCCGTTCCTGGGGGTCCTGAAGGTGCATGTATTCCACGCCCACGGCCTGACAATAGGTCTCCCGAAGAAAGGAGATGATCTCTTTGAGCGGTGTGCTGCGGGATTCGGACAGTCGGCGGGTGTAAAACTCGGTCTCCAGGTCTTCGGAGGATAGATTGAAGGCGGAAAGGTCCAGGAGCGGATGGGAGGTGGGGCAGGCCGCCAGGGGATCGAGGCAGGCCAGCAGGTGACCGATGTCCCGGTACCGGTATTTGAGCGCCTCCACCCGCGACTGCTGCAGGACCCGGTCGAGGGTGCAGGCGTCTCCCGGGATCGCCTCGCCGGGGGCCGGTTCCGGCATCACTTCGGCATGCGGCGCTTTCTTCGGCTCCGGTTTCGCTTTTGCCTTCACCGCAGGGGGTCTTTCGGTTGCCCCCTCTTGGTCGGCCCCCTCGAATTCCCTGAGAAACGCCCGCCATTCTTCGGAAACCGATTCGGGGTTTTCAATCCATTGCTGATATTTTTGTTCGATATAATCGAGGTTCAGTGTTTCAGGAATTGTCATACCGTTTTTCCCTTATTCATTCAGAAGTAGGTACAGAAAGCCCACTTTCCTTGCCGATCCTTTTCCATTGCTGAAGAACAAACATTACAATGTCGGTTTCGGAGGCGGCAGGATAATCTATTCGATATTTAGTTGATAAGTTAGCCGCACCACAATTCAAATCTTTAAGTAAACTTTCCCTAATCAGTTTAAATTCTTGGAGATTTCCAATGATTGCGGCCCATAACTCGAAATAGGCAGAAAGAAGAAGATCGATTTCAGATGCTGAACCGCCGTACATGAAGGGACGCTGATAGATATGGTGTATCCTGTTTTTAATGAACAGGATAGTTTGATCTTCTGTTTTCATCACTCTGGTACAGCTTCGAAACGGCTTTTGAACCATTTAGCGACCGTTTCGGCGATATGGCGCCGATGTTCGGGATCACTGAACATATGGTCGGCCCCGGAGACGATCTCCACGTCGGCATGCGGGTTCAGATGCGGCACATCCCGGGCGTTTTCCACCGGAATGATCTCATCCTGATCGCCGTGGACCACCAGCAGGGGCGGTTTAAAGGTTTGAACCGTCTCCCGAAGATTGAATTTTTGGAGATCGGTGAAGAAGTTTTCCTTCAACTCCAGGTCCCGCCCCCGACTCTCGAAATGCAGGCGGCCGGTCCGGCGGAGTTCTTCCATCTTTTCCTTTCCGAAAAAAGGGGCGGTTTCCTTGCCGGCCACTCGACCGCCGAGGGCGCATACCCCCGCGACTCCGTTCAGCCTTGCGCCTGCCAATACCGCAAGCGCCGCGCCCATGCTGTGGCCGGCCAGACCGAACCGGGTATACCCCTGCTCGGCGAAAAACCCGACCGCACGCTCCATTTCCTCGATATGTTTGGAATAGGAGGAGTCGGAAAAATCGCCTTCGCTCCGGCCGTTGCCGGAAAAATCGAAACGAAGCGCGGCCATTCCCATTTTTTCCAACACGGTGCTGATTTCCCGGATGATGGAAACATGGCGGGAACAGGTAAAACAGTGGCCCAGGATTACGCCGCAATCCGTCGATTCGTCGGGAATGTGCAGGGTGCCCGCAATCTTTTCTCCCGCATCATTAAAGAAGTGAACCGAACGGGTGTTGTTTTTGGATTTATTCATGAAACTCCGGTGTCGATGAAAATGGCCCTGGGTGCCGATACGCCCCTTCAGTATTTTCGAAATCGGTCTATATACAGGCTTTTAATGAAATGGGGAGGGTGTGTCAATAAAGGATTTCCCGCATATTCCGGATTCTTCCCCCATCGATAGGGGGGAGGGAGGCTACAGCGCCAGTGCGAGAATCATCGCCAGGAACAGGATCAGGAGCAGGGTTCCGGCCAGGGGCCCCTCCATCAGCCATTTTTCGATTTGTCCGCTGCCTTCGAGAAAGGGCTTCACCGGGAGCCATTTTTGTATGAGCCGAACGGTCCCGGCGACCATCGGCAGGGCGGAGCTGGTGGGTCGGCTGATGAGCCTGGCCGGAAAAGGAGGGCTCAGGCGAGTCAGAAAACGGGGAAGGGGCTGGAAAAGATGCAGGATGTCGCCCGGCGGCAGCGTCGGAATGCGTCTGCGGCCCCAGCGCCATACTGCAAAGGAAAAGAAGAGTCCGATCAGAAGCGGGGGCAGGGCGGCGCTCCAGGCTCCGGGGGACAGGGCCGCGTCCACGTATCCGTCCCAGCCGAAGCCGAAATAGGCGATATGGATCATGGCCGACATCAGCACCACGCCGAGCCAAGGGACCCAGATCCGTCGGGCAGGGTGGGGTGTCGCCGCCTTCGCGTCCCGAATCAGCAGAAGTTCGAACCGGAACAGCAGAACCACGGTGGCAAATGCCACCAGGAGCAGGACCGCATTGAGCCAGGTGGCCCATGGGGCGGGCAGGGCCGCTTTCAACTCTTTGAAAGGCAGCTTTGCGATGGCCCCTCCGGTGGCCGGAAACCCGGCGAAGACGAGCAGCGGCAAATAACCGGTCAGCAGAAGCAGGACCCGGACCGGTTTCGCGGTCGGGAATGCGGCGGCCGCCCCCACCGAAAGAAAGAGGGCGCCCTTGGTGAGGGCATGATACATGGCGAAAATCAGGATCCCGGTTGCCGCCAGGGGCCAGAGCGTCGGTTCGTAGAGTGCGGCCCCTACCGCGAAGGTCATCGGCCCCATTTTGCTGATGCTCGAGTAGGCCAGAAGCGCCTTGGGGTGGGTCTGGGCGATGGCCGCGCCGGCCCCGAAAACGGCGGCCGCCAGGCTCAGGACCATCACCGCCGCCCCGATGGGCTCCGACTGCAAAACGCCCAGGGGAAGGAAGACCGTCATCCCGAAAAGCCCGGCTTTGATCATGGCGCCGCTTAATACGGCGCTGGCGGGGGTCGGAGCGGCCGGATGGGCCAGAGGAAGCCAGATGTGCAGGGGAAGAACGCCGGCCTTGATGCCGAACCCGAGAAGCAGCAGGACCGTCAGCAGGGGGCCGTTCGGAATCTCGGCCAGTGCGGCGGCCCAGTCGGCGATCAGAAGCTGTCCGGAGGCGGCGTAGCCTGCGGCCAGGGCCGGAAAAATAAGCATCTCCCCGAGGACAGCGAGGACCAGGTAGACGTTTCCGGCATACCGGGTGGCGTCGTTCCGAATGTGAACCACCAGGCCGTAGGAGGCAAAGCTCATCAGCGCGTAGAGGGTATAAAAACTCCCGATGTCCCGGGCGATCAGAAGGCCGAGGTTTCCGGCCATCGCCGCCAGGAAAAAACTGAAGAATTCGCGCTGTCGATTCAAGGGGATGTACCCCAGTGCATGGAGCCCTGCCATCCACCAGAGCAGCGTTGTGAACAGCAGAAAAACCCGCGAGAAAGCGTCGAGACCGAGGGTGGTTCCGAGCAGGATGAAGGGGAGATGGATGTCGGGGGTTTCACCGCCGAACAGGACCAGAAAAAGGGCTGGCATTGCGGTCCAGGGTGCGAGGGCGAGCAGCCACCGGCTTTTCCGGTCTTTGCCGACCGCCAGAGCGGTGGCGACCAGGAGCGGAAGGAGGATCACTGCCGGGAAAAGAAAGGTCCAGGTAAGGGGAGGAATACGATTCATGGTCCATACTCCCGAAACGTGATCAGCTGGGCCCAGGAAAGGGGGCTGAACGGCATTGCCGCCAGGAGCCCGAGCAGGACCGTCATCAGGGCCGTGAATACCGGCGGTATCAGGAGGTAGGGATGGATTTCCCATCGCTGTGCCGCGGGACGTTCCGGAAGCGGATGTTCCGGTTCGCAAAACCAGGCATAATAGATGATGGGCATGAAATAGGCGGCATTGAGGATGCTGCTGAGCAGCAGGACCCCGATAATGAAGGGCATGTCGGCCTCCAGCGCCCCCAGGGCCAGGAACCATTTGCTGAAAAAGCCGGCCATCGGCGGCACCCCGATCATTCCCATGGCGGCCACGGTGAAAGTGCCCATGGTGACCGGCATTCGGCGGCCCACCCCGCGGAGTTCGCTGATGCGGTGAAAATGAAGCTCCTCGGCGAGGTTGCCGGCGCAGAAGAACATGGTGATTTTCATGATGCCCTGGTGAACCAGATGCACGATGCCGCCGATGGTGGCCAGCGGCCCCACGATGGCCGTTCCGAGGGTGATGTAGGAGACCTGGCTCACGGTGGAATAGGCGAGCCGCCGTTTGAAATCATCCTGGAACATCGCCCGCAGGGAGCCGTAGAGAATCGTTGTACCGGCGAGAAAGATGAGCCCTTCGCGCACGCCCATGGCGGTGACGGATTCGACGCCGAAAACATCGTATACCACCCGCACGATGCCGAAGACGCCGGCCTTGACTACGGCGACCGCATGGAGCAGGGCGCTCACGGGCGCGGGCGCGACCATGGCCACCGGCAGCCAGCCGTGGAAGGGAATCAGGGCCGCCTTGACCCCGAAACCGAGCACCAGCATCCAGAAGATCACCTTCAGCGGGGCTGTGGCGGTCACCATTGTGATCTCGGGAATCCCTCCCACCTCGAAATCGGCCACCCCCACAGCGGAACTCAGCCAGATCATCCCGACCATCAGGACAACACCGGCCCCCAGGGTGTACAGCAGGTAAACCCGGCCCGCCTGGATCGCCTCCTCCGTGCCGCGGTGGGTCACCAGCGGATAGGTGGTGATGGTCAGAAATTCATAGAAGACGAGCAGGGTGAAGAGGTTGCCGGCCATTGCGATTCCGGTGGTCGCGCTGACGCAGAGACTGAAGAAGCCGAAAAAGCGGCTGCGCTGGAACCCGTCCTCCAGGTAGCCGATGGCGTAGAGGGTGGTGACCAGCCAGAGCACCGAGGAAAGGGTCACAAACAGCAGAGACAGCGAATCGGCCTCCAGGACGAGGTCGAATTCGAGGAAAAGCGGTAAAACGAATCGAAACTCCTGCTGATGAAAGACCCCCCATATCAAGATGAAAACCAGGACGATTTTGATGACTGCGCTGCCCATGTTCAGAAGGGAACGGGTCAGCCGCATCTGCTCCGGCAGAAAAAAGATCACCAGTCCGGCCACGAGGGATGTGCTCGGAATGAACAGCGGAAGCCAGAAATTCAGGTTCATGGCGAAAGCCTCCCCCAATCGGCGACCACGGGACCGACCTGAAGAAGCCGCAGCGGCAGGTCGGAAAAGACCCCGAGCAGCACGGCCGTGACGGCCAGCACCATGGCGGGAAAAGCGAGACCCTTCGGAAGGGGAAGCCGGGACCAGCCCTCCGGGGGTGCCCGCATCGCGATCTCGAGCACCCGGAAGAGGTAGGCCATGGCGAGGACGCCTCCCCCGACGATGACGATTCCGTATCCCCAGTGGCCGCTCAACAGGGCCGATTTGAGCAGCATCCATTTGGCGACGAAGCCGGCGCTGGGCGGCAGGCCCATCAGGCTGATGGAGGCCATCGCGAAGGCCATGAGGATAAAGGGGCTGCGCCAGGCCGCCCCCGGCATCTCATGGAGACGGTCATGGCCGATCTGGTGCATCAGAGCGCCGACCGCCAGGAAGGCGGCCGCTTTGGCCACGGCGTGTGCGAGCGCGAAATAGACGGCCCCGTTCCAGGCGTAGTCGGCCGCGTCGCCCCCGGCCAATGCCAGGGGAAACAGGAGGAAACCGTACCCGACCTGGCTTACCGTGGAATAGGCAACCACCATTTTCAGCCGTTCCTGCCGCAGGGCCTGGAACCCGCCCCAGAGGACCGAGATGGCCCCGAGGATTCCCAGAAGGTCGGCCCACTCGGGTGTTTCTACAGGGGCGAAGAGCCCCGAGGCGACGCGAAGCAGGATGTAGAAGGCGGCGGTCACCACCAGCCCCGAAAGCAGGGCGCTGACCGGGGCCGGGGCGTTGGCATGGGCCGGCGGCAGCCAGTAATGCGCCGGAAACAGGGCCGCCTTGATCAGAAGGCCGGTGACCATCAGGGCGAAGGCGGCCAGAAAGGGGGTTTCGGAGGTGATCCGGCCGCTCAGCAGCTCCAGGTCCAGGGTCCCGGAGGCCCCGTAGAGCACCGCCACCCCCAGCAGATAGAAGAGCGACCCGGCGATGGCAACCGGCAGGTAGCGCAGGGCGGCCCGGACCGAGGCGTGGGTGCCGGCCATGGCGATCAGACAGATGGAGGTCAGGGTCAGGATTTCGAGGCAGACATAGATATTGAAGATATCCCCGCTGAGGAACAGGCCGTTGAGGCCGGTCCAGCCGATCAGCCAGACCGGCTGGAACATGTCGGTGCGCCGCCGCTCAACCGGGTCCGAGCCTTCCCCGAAATAGGAGACCGCATAGATGCTGATGGCCGATCCGATCACCGAAGCCAGCAGAAGCATCAGGGTGGAAAGCCCGTCGGCGTGAAGCCGAATGCCCAGAGGCGTTTCCCATCCGCCGATCCGGTACGAGATGGCCCCGGTTTTCAAAACGGCCGCTGCCAGCCCGGCCGCCGCCAAAGGAAGAACCAGCGCAGTCAGGAACAGGACGGCCGTTGCCGGCCGTTTCGGCAGAAGAAGATTGAGAATGGCCGCAGCAAGAGGCAGAATCAGAAGGATTACAATGAATGGTTCGCCCGAAAGAGTCATTCCCGGTCTCCGGCGGTTACGGCTCGTCCCTTTTCGTCTTCGGGAGCATCGGCGCTCTCCGCCTCGTCGGTTTCGTGGAACCGGCAGATGAGCACCAGCAGAAGGGCTGTGGTGCTGACCGCGACCACGATCCCGGTCAGAACCAGCGCATGGGGGACCGGATCAGCGAAGGGAATCGTCGAGCGGCGGCCGAGGGCCACCAGAAAGAGGAACACCCCGGTTGCCATGAAATTGAGGGCCAGGGCCCGGCGGATCAGGTCGGAATGCCAGAAGAGCCCCACCGCACCCAGAACGAACACGGCCAGTCCGGTCGCCAGATAGAGTCCTGCGGTGGTCATGGATGGCCCCCCTGGGCAGGGGCGCCCCTGCCCGGATCGGGCGTAAAGGTGCATGCGGCAAACAGCAGGGTCAGCACCAGGCCGATGGAAAGGGTGGAGAAAATTTCGATGACGAGCAGCAGTGCCTTGGCATGTTCCCCTCGGTATTCCAGGAACATTCCGCCCGTGCCGATGCTCGAGAGCCCCGCCAGCAGAAAGGCGGCCGCACCTGCGATCAGAACCGGGCGGACGCCCGGGCCGCGGTACAACGGGCGAATGGGGCCTCCGGCCATCAACCCGAGAGCGCCGACTCCGCCGAGCATGGCGCCGGCCTGGAAGGCGCCCCCGGGCTCGTCGCCTCCCACCCAGACCAGGTAGCCGGCCATCAGGATCCCCGGATGCTTGAGAAAGCGGACGAAGGCGCCGAGCACCGCCAGTTCGCCGGTGGCCGGCAGGATGTTGGTCCGGCCCAGATCTCCTTGAAGAACGCAGACTCCCGACCAGGCCAGAAGCAGCACCACCAGTTCGAGCATGGTATCGTAGCCCCTCATGTTTAGAATGATCGCCGTGACCGGGTTCCGGGCCCCCGCGGTTTCGACCGCTTTCGAGACCGGTTCGGCAAGACCGGGCGGCCCTTCGAGCAGAGCGGGAACCAATGCCTGTTCCAGAAGATAGAGGGCCAGAGCCATCCCCGCCACTCCCAGTACGTAAATCTCGTGCTGCGCAGAAGAAACCTTCTCGTGGCGGGTCGTGGATCCGGGGGTGCTCTCTTCGAGCCGCCGAATGGCCCCGAGAAACAGTGCTCCGGTAATGCCGGAGCCGATGGCGGCTTCGGCCAGCGCCAGGTCGGGAGCCTGCAGGCGGACCCATGCCACCGACATGATCAGCCCGAAGATGATGAACGTGACCACCCCGGTGAAGAGGTCCCCGACGCGAAGGGAGAAGCCGGCCAGAAAAACAAGCCCCGCCGCCAGGAGAAAATCGATGAGTATCGGATCATTCATGCCTTTTTCTCCCATGGTTCTCGGCCGGCGCGAAGGCCGGAACGGGCGACCAGGTAACAGGCCGTCGCGCTGGAGGCGAGGGCGAGAAACCAGAGCAGGATCAGTTTGACGGCCAGCCAGCCGTCCGCGGCGTCCAGGGCGACGGCGGCTACGACGAACCCGAGGCCCAGGTTGTCGCATTTGGTCAGGGCATGGAGGCGGGAATAGAGGTCGGGAAACCGCAGCATGCCGAGGGTTCCGGCCGTAAAGAAAAAGAGGGCGATGATCAGGAGGAGGTATTTGAAAATCACAATCCAGGGAGGCATGGGGGGCCTTTCAGCGGCGGTCCTGCCGGTCGGCAAGGGTGAAGGCCGCCATGGCGACGGCGCCTAATAGGACCAGAAGGATCGCCACATCGATCAGGGCGTCCATTTTCATGGCCCGGGAAAGGACCAGAAGAACAGCCGAGCCGCAGGTGCTGAACAGCTGGGTGACCATGAGCTTGTCGGCGCGGGTCGGCCCAAGGACCATTCGGCCGAGGCTGGCCAGCAGGGTGATCAGGATGAAAAGCGCGATGAAATACATGGTTCGGCGTCTCCTTTTGGGGGGCGTCGGATCAGTATAACGCGTTATGGATCTTGGTTTCCAGCCGCGCCAGGGAGGCTCGCACGTCCTGATTTCGACACAGAGCGTGTACCGTCAACAGGCGCCCGTCGAGTCGGCAGCAGAGGGTGCCCGGCAGCAGACTCATCATGTCGGCGAACAGGACCCGGGCGCCCTCCCGCTCCAGCCGGGTCTCGTAGACGATAAGCCCGGGATTGATGTCGGGCCCCGGGGAAAAGGCGCGTCGCGCTACATCCATGCCGCTGACCACCGACTGCTGGAGGAAAAAAATGGCCAGACCGGTCAGGGATAAGGGCCGGAGCGGCGGCGTGTTCCGGTGGTATACCCAGCCGCCCGCAACGGTTCCGGCTGTGACGGTCAGCAGACCCGGCACGGAGGTCAGTCCCCGGCCGGATGTCAGGGTCAGCCAGACCACCACGGATGCGGCAAGAAACAGGAGAAAGAGAAGGGGTTTGAGGCTTGGTCGTTCCTCGGTCCCGCTCCGGTTTTTTCGAGTCAACCCGATGGAATTTTCCGACTGCGGCATGGCGATCCCCCGATGCTTCTCCGTCTACCCCGCAATTCAACCCTTCGGCCGGTTTCGGGGAGCTGTCTGCCCAAATCCAAAATTGTAAAGGCGACACACTAAATTAAGAAACCGCTCTTTGTCAATATAAAGTTTGAACAAACAAACAGTGCCGGCGCATGGATGAGATTCCAACGAGTCGAATGCGGGCCGCAGGCCGCCATGTGCGGACCGATAACGAGGGCCGATGCACAAACCGTGGCGATGATCACCTTTTCGGCCATAACGCAAGGCAACGCGGACGCCTTCGATTCGAACCAAGCCAACGAGTGGCCGAAACGATGAATGCTGCGGAGCGGCACCGGTCTATGGGGGGTGCTCTGGTTTAACATCAACCCAAATCAGGCATTCCCGTACCCAGACCTCCGAGGTTTCCAAAACCTCGGAGGTCTTCGTTCGAGTATGCCTGCTTGGCCTAAGATGGATAGAGGGCTTTACCGTGTGTTGCCGGTTCGTCCCGCCAAGCCCGCCTGACTCGGTTTCTGTTCGTTGCCCCGTGCGCTCGCGCTCGCCCCGCCTTGGCGGGGCGGCCTCCTCCCGAGGTCCGTTGCCGGATACCCCGTTGCCATGCCGCTATACCCTTCGCCTCCATCGGGCTGGGTTTGGGACTTGATGAATTTTTAAACAAAGGGTATGCTCATCGCACCCTTTAGAATACCTGCCGTGCCCGGCACACAACCTACGTCTGCGCAGGGCCCGCAAAAGGCGGGCGGCCTTGGTATTAGCGGTTTCATCATTTAACTTTGCCTTTTCGGAGTATGCATTCTTTTGCAGCCCGTAAGGCGTGAGGTTATAATTACAATAATGAAAGAAATCACAAATAGATCAGCAGTTTTTATACGTTCGAAAGAACCTTTTAATGAATGGGCAGAAGCATGCAAATGCAATGATAGCTCATTAGAAGACCTCAAAGAAATATTAAACAAAAAACATGTCTACCTAATTGATTGGACATTCAATGAAGACGTTACTGAAGTAATGGAGCAATACTACAAAACGATCTTTGAGTACGAATTATCAGATTGGAACTTTTATAAACATGAGTGGCCTGAAAATCGGACATACGAAAAATTTATTGAGTGGTTTGAAGTCACTCTCTGTGATGATTTATTTGATTTAGAAAAAGGCATAATCATTACAGAGAAATTATGACAAATGAATTCACCGGAGCACATAGGCACTTCGATGGGTGCAAGTTCAGTTCTTATCGAAAACTTCAATGTGAAGCCAGAATCATCGCAGTGCCCGGTGGGCAGGTGGCACATCAGAGAAATCATAAAAAAAGAAGGATAATTATGATGAAATCTTTGGACGAACATATTGACATTACACCCGGGATAGCCGGAGGCAAGCCACGTATTGCCGGACATCGGATTACTGTCCAGAATATTGTAATCTGGTATGATCGCATGGGAAAAAGCGCCGATGAAATTGCAACAGAATATGACCTTGATCTGGCTGATATTCATGCCGCACTTGCTTATTATTTTGATCATCGCATTGAAATTGACGAGGCAATTGAAGAAAGTGAGATTTTCCTGAAGAGCATAAGAGAAAAGGCTCGATCAAAACTGGACCAAAAGATTCTAAAAAGCAATATTGGATGAAAAACAGAATCAAATTTTATCTTGATGAACACGTCCCAAAAGCAGTTGCAAAGGGCCTTAA
>CAZNLT010000155.1:0-13789 GCA_964573705.1 uncultured Desulfobacterales bacterium | reverse complement strand
GATTCATCAGACGCATCCGGGTTCAGACTATCCTGGTTTACATATTCCGCCGATACTGCCCGCCCACGTCATACAGCGCCTGGGTGATCTGGCCCATGGAGCAGTGGCGGACGGTTTCCATGAGTTCGGCGAAGATGTTGTCGCCGGAGAGTACGACCTCCTGAAGCCGTTTGAGGGCCTCGGGGGCCTGGTCGGCGTGCTTTTCCTGGAAGGCCCGCACCCGGTTGAGCTGGGAGCGCTTTTCTTCTTCGGTGGCACGGGAAAGTTCCAGTTCGGAGTCGGTCAGGTCTTCGCTGACGTCGGGGTCTCTGAAGGTGTTGACGCCGATGATGGGCATGTCGCCGGTGTGCTTCAGGGTTTCGTAATAGATCGACTCTTCCTGGATTTTGGATCTCTGGTATCCGGTCTCCATGGCGCCTAAAACGCCGCCGCGTTCGGTCATGCGGTCGAACTCCACCAGCACCGCCTCTTCCACCAGGTCGGTCAGCTCCTCCACGATGAAGCTGCCCTGAAGCGGGTTTTCGTTCTTGGCGAGGCCCCACTCCCGGTTGACGATGAGCTGCACCGCCAGGGCCCGGCGCACCGACTCCCGGCTGGGGGTGGTGATGGCCTCGTCGAAGGCGTTGGTGTGCAGGCTGTTGCAGTTGTCGTAGATGGCGCACAGGGCCTGCAGGGTGGTCCGGATGTCGTTGAACTGGATGTCCTGGCTGTGCAGGCTGCGGCCCGAGGTCTGGATGTGGTACTTGAGCTTCTGGGAGCGTTCGGAGGCGCCGTATTTTTCCCGCATGGCCACGGCCCAGATGCGGCGGGCCACCCGGCCGATGACGGTGTACTCGGGGTCCATTCCGTTGGAGAAGAAAAACGACAGGTTGGGGCCGAACTTATCCAGATCCATGCCCCGGGAGAGGTAGTACTCCACAAAGGTGAATCCGTTGGCCAGGGTGAAGGCCAGCTGGGAGATCGGGTTGGCCCCGGCCTCGGCGATGTGGTACCCGGAGATGGAGACCGAGTAGAAGTTTCGCACCTGGTTTTCCATGAAAAACTGCTGAATGTCGCCCATCATCTTGAGGGCGAACTCGATGGAGAAGATGCAGGTGTTCTGGCCCTGGTCTTCTTTGAGGATGTCGGCCTGGACGGTGCCCCGCACGTTGGAAAGGACCCTGCTGCGAATCTCCTCGTACTCTTCGGGGTCGGGGTCCCGGCCGTTTTCTTCTTTGAATTTGTCCACCTGCTGGTCGACGGCGGTGTTGAAGAACATGGCCAGCATGATCGGGGCCGGGCCGTTGATGGTCATGGAGACCGAGGTGCTCGGCGCGCAGAGCTCGAACCCGCCGTAGAGGACCTTGACGTCGTCGAGGGTGCAGACCGACACCCCGGAGTTGCCCACCTTGCCGTAGATGTCGGGCCGTTCGTCCGGGTCGTAGCCGTAGAGGGTCACCGAGTCGAAGGCGGTGGAGAGCCGCTTGGCCTCGGAGTCGGAGGAGAGGAGCTTGAACCGGCGGTTGGTCCGGACCGGGTCGCCCTCGCCGGCGAACATTCGGGTCGGGTCCTCGCCCACCCGTTTGAGGGGAAAGCCCCCGGCGGTGTAGGGGAAGTAGCCGGGCAGGTTCTCCCGCCGCATCCACCGGTAGATCTCCCCCGGGTCTTTGAACTTGGGCAGGGCGATCTTGGGAATTTTGCTGTGGGAGAGCGATTCGATGTTGAGCGGCACCCGAATCTCCTTGTCGCGCACCGTATAGACCAGTTCGTCTTTGGTATAGGTCTCCCGCATCTCTTCCCAGGTGGACAGGAGCCGGGTGGTCTCCCGGGTCAGGGCCGTTTCGGCCTTGGCCACCTCCAGCTTGAATTCGTCCAGGAGTTTGGAATAGTCGCCCACCAGATCGCTCTTGTTGATGGCGATGACCGTCTCCTTGATGTGCCAGGCCCGGCGCAGGGCGTCGGCCTGATCCTCGGTCTCTTCATGGTATTTGCGCAGGGTATCGGCGATCTCGGCCAGGTACCGGGTCCGCTCCGGGGGCACGATAATGGTTTTGGAGGAGGAGGTGCGGGTGGCGGGTCTGGGCAGGCCGGTCTCGAACCGGACCCCGGTCTTTTCGTCGATGGCTTCGAAGAGCGCGTGGTAGAGGGCGGTGACCCCGTCGTCGTTGAACTTGGAGGCGATGGTGCCGAAGACCGGCATTTCATCCGGAGAACGGTCCCAGGCGTTGCGGTTTCGCTGGACCTGTTTGCGGACGTCGCGCACCGCGTCTTCGCCGCCGCGCTTTTCATACTTGTTGACCACCACCAGGTCGGCGAAGTCGAGCATGTCGATCTTCTCCAGCTGGGAGGCGGCCCCGAACTCGCTGGTCATGACGTAGATCGACAGGTCCACCATATCGGTGATGATCGAATCGCCCTGGCCGATGCCGGCGGTCTCGGCGATGATCAGGTCGTATCCGGCGGCCTGGGCCACCCGGATCGCCTCGGGCAGGTATTCGGGAATTTCGGTGTGGGAGCGCCGGGTGGCCAGGGAGCGCATGTAGACCCGCGGGTCGTCGATGGCGTTCATCCGGATCCGGTCGCCGAGCAGGGCCCCACCGGTCTTTCTTCGAGAGGGGTCGCTGCTGATGATGGCCACCCGCAGGTCTTTCTGATCGTGGAGCATCCGCAGGATCAGTTCATCGGTCAGCGACGACTTGCCGGCGCCGCCGGTGCCGGTGATCCCGATGATCGGGGCCCGGCGGCCGCCGATCTTGGCCTCGAGGGCGCTCCTCAGCTTGGCCAGGTGGCCGTTTTCGGAGATCTTGGCCTGCTCCATGGCGGTGATCATTCGGGCGGTCAGCAGCTTGTTGTCGGGGGTGAGGGCGTCGAGATCGAAGTCGAAATCGGTGACCACCGGAAAATCCATGGTCTCCACCATGTGGTTGATGATCCCTTGCAGGCCCAGCTTGGAGCCGTCCTCGGGGGAGTAGATCCTGGCCACCCCGTAAGCCTCCAGCTCCCGAATCTCTTCGGGAACGATCACCCCTCCCCCTCCGCCGAAGACCTGAATATGGTCGGCCTTCTTTTCTTTGAGCAGGTCGACCATGTACTTGAAAAATTCCATGTGGCCGCCCTGGTAGCTGGAGACGGCGATGCCCTGGGCGTCTTCCTCGATGGCGGCGTTCACGATTTCGTGGACCGACCGGTTGTGGCCCAGGTGAATGACCTCGGCGCCGGTGGACTGAAGGATCCGGCGAAAGATGTTGATGGATGCGTCGTGGCCGTCGAACAGCGAGGTGGCGGTGACCACCCGGACATTGTTTTCGGGCTGATACGGTTGCGTTGGATTGCTCATGTGACCCTCTCCTTTATAGAATGGTATGCGGTGTCGGGGTGTCCGGATGTCGGTCCGGTCTCAAGGATCATTTATGCAGTTTTAAAATGATCGGAGAGCGGCAGGATCTTCTACCGCCGGCCGGTGCGACTCCGGAAACGCACACCCTTTTGAATGCCTGTGTTTTCCGGGTTCTCGGGGCTAGTTCCGTTTTTTGGCTTCGGGCAGCCCCATGATGAACTCGGTCTGAAGCTCGATATAATCCTCAATGCTGTAATGGCGGGCCAGAAACCACCGCCGAAAAGTCCACATGTGGCCCAGCACCGAAATATTGTGGGCCATCAGCTCGATGGTGCGGTTGTCGAGCCGGGGAAACCGCTTCGATTCGCCCAGGTTGGCCAGCACCTTGACGAAGATGCCGGTGATGTTGACCTCGTTTTCGAGCACCTTTTTGCGCCACTGGGGCGGCAGCGACTGGGTCTCCTGATAGATCAGCAGAATGTGGTCGCTCATCCGGTGGCAGACCAGAAAATACTCCCGAATCGCCTCGGCCAGGGCTTCGGGCCCCCTGCCGGTCCGTTCCATGGCCTGGTTGACCCCCCGCTCCACCTCGGCGTGGATGGCGTCGCAGACCAGAAACAGCACGTCCTCTTTGGAGGCCACGTACTCATACAAAGAGCCGATGGAAAACCCGGCCGCCTTGGCGATCTGGCGGGTGGTGGTCTTGTGGAACCCTTTTTCGATGAACAGCTGCACCGCCGCGTCGACGATCTGGCGCCGACGTTTTTTGACCAGTTCGGGGTTTTTGATCTGTGTGGGTATTTCTCTAAGCCTGTCCATAAATGTCGCCTTACCGAATAATCGAGTGTAAGCCATCGGAATGCCGGAATATCGTCCCCGCATTCGTGATCCTTGTCGCGGTCATCTGAATGAGCGCTCAGTCATGGGCTACCATGGGGACCGATTCTTTGTCAAGCCTTTAAATCAAAATAATCGCTTTATCATTGAAAGTTTAGGGCGTTGCAGCGGAACCGCGGGTGCGGGGAAAACCGGGTGGACGGAACGCGGTGCGGTTTGCTTTTTGAACTGAAATTTTCTATACTCCGCGGTGATCGCGGCCATGGTCCAGATCGTCGAGATGGTCATCGACCGCTACTCCCCGGCCCTCTACACCGCCCTGGGGGTGTTTCTGCCGCTGATCGCCGTCAACTGCGCCATCCTGGGGAGCTCTTTGTTCACGGTGGAGCGCAGCTACACCTTTCCCGAATCGGTGGTCTTCGGCGTCGGCTCGGGCGCCGGTTGGCTGCTGGCCATCACGGCTATGGCCGCCATCCGCCGCAAGATGTGGTACGCCGACGTGCCCGAGGGTTTGCAGGGCTTCGGGATCAGTATGATCGTCACCGGGCGGATGGCCATGGGGTTTATGCTGTTTTCGGGGATTGCCCTGCAGCCGGGCGGGGATCGGCTTTTCAAACCGGCAAACCGGTATTATGTTACCGGCCGTTATGATAATCTTTTATAAAAGGACGACCGATGCCTGAAACCGACTACTACCAGGTGCTGGGGGTGTCCGCCGAGGCCGACCCCAAGACCATCAAGAACGCCTACCGGAAACTGGCCTACCAGTTCCATCCCGACCGGAACACCGACAATCCCGGGGCCGCCGACCGCATGAAGTCGGTCAACGAGGCCTATGCGGTGCTCTCCGACCCGGCCAAGCGCCGGGAATACGACGCCCTCAAAAGCCGGTTCGGAGGGGACGCCTACAACCGGTTTCGAAACTCCTATTCGGATCAGGACATCTTCAGGGGCTCCGATATTCAGGAGATCTTCGAGGAGATGGCCCGCTCCTTCGGGCTGCGGGGGGTGGACGCCATCTTCAAGGATTTTCACGGCAGCGGCCACCAGAGCTTCAAAATCAACAAGCCGGGGGTCTACGGCGGGGGCTTTTTCTTTTTCGGCGGATTCGGCCCGGGCGGCAAACGGCAGGGGCAGGTGTCGGGATCAGGAACCAATCCGCTGCTGGAGAAGCTGGCCGGGCTGTTCCTCCCCGGCATGACCGGCCCCAAAGGCCGCAGCGCCATGGACATCACCGACGAGATCGCGGTGAGCGGCGACCTGGCCCGGACCGGCGGCCCCTATGCCTATTTTCACAAGGTCCGGAACAAAAAGCTGGTGGTGAAGGTTCCGCCGGGGGTGCAGCCGGGCCAGAAAATCCGGCTGGCCGGAATGGGGTATCCGGGGCCGCCGGCGGGGGATTTGTATTTGACGGTGAAGGTTCGGAATTCACTGGTGTCGAAGATTAAGAAGTTGGTGATGGGGAAATGACGGCGCCATTTGGTTCAACGCATCAACCCTTTGGGCAAACCATGCCGACGGCCCGATAGAACCCTTCCGGGCAGGTTCTGCGCCTGCCCGCACAACTCCCTTTTTCTTTCTCCTTCCAACCCCTTTTCCTCCTCCGAAAAATTTGTTGATTTCCTCTATTGAATAAATTCCCATTTTAGGCTAAAAGGGGACGATACAGCATTATTCTTGATAAATGTTGCGTAAACGGCCTCCCCGACTTTCGGCTGCGCACCTTTTTTGTATCCGGAGTTTCTAAACTTCTTGGAATGCGCCGTGACTCTTTTTTTTAATCCCCTGAGAATTGAAAATGAGCAGTTTGCTTTTAACGGCAGTTCGCATCCGTTGTGAACCGGTGCCGTGGCCCTGTGCCTGCGTGGTTATTGCATCACGCTGAGGATTCCAACCCCTGACGAACAGGAGGACTGATGGCAAAGAAATACCGAAAGAAAAAAGAGGCGTTCTGGAGGGAGCCGAAAAAGACGATGACGGCGGACTATGACTTGGATAAGGTGCTCGGTTCGGTGGTGAAACTTCCCATGCGGCTGTGGAGACATAATTTTCTGTTTTTCGGTGCCAGGGATGAGGACCTTTATACCATCACTTCGGGCGTCTTTCCTGCCGTACCGGTTCCTGACAAAAGCCATCCCGTCATTTGCGATCGCCAACTCCCGAACACCGGCGGCGTGAAGGTGTATCCCTGCTCTACTCAAAAGCCCTGGGAAACGGAAAAGAAGACTCCGCGGTATATTCGAAAAGGATGCCGACTGCTTCATACCGGGGTTGAAACGGATCGCGATTCTTATCTCCTTGAGATGATACCGATCCGGATTCCATCCTCCTTGGCTTTTCATTTGCGGTTTCGGGGTGAGGTGCCGGAAGAATGTATCCAAACAGCGAATGGACAATGAAAGGGGGGTGTATATGGATATCGAAGCCGAATTGAAGCGTTGGCTTGAAAAAGGCGAAAACCAAGAGCGATTACGTAAAATCTCACTTGGAATTTTGCGAAAGTGCAAGCAGAAGGGCCTAATGCATTGGCTGATCGGCAGGAATCTCCAGATGGAAGCCGTGACCGATGAACTCATCAATGATGTGGCTTCCCAGCTTTGCATTTTTATACTGGAGAATAAGCCGTTTAAAAAAACATTGAAACAGCATTATTTGATCCGAGAAGCGGTGGATGCCCCCTCCAATGGACCGATGCCGACATTCAGGGATTTCGGCGGTTTGCTAATGGGGCGCTTCATCAAAAAAATCACCGACAAGGCCCGAAGCAAACGGGGCATGGACTCCGGTCATTATCTCTACAAGCGCATCGAGGATATGCTCAAAGATGCAGGCGACACCTTCCACGTGTTCACAGCGGAACACGGGTATTTGGCTTTCAGCATGGTTCCCGAGGCGCCCCTCATTGAAGAGGTGTACGAAGATGATTTGGCCCGGATCGCTTTCCCGGATCACCTGATTGAAGATCGGAATTACCAAAGTATTAATCGTAAAGAGGTCGTGCCGGTCCTGGCCGAATATTTCTGGACCGCCCTTACCGGGGCATTGGGAAAAGGCCCCTTTCGGGTGAATCTTCGGGATTTCGTCCATTGGCTCCGTCTCTACGTCCCGATGGACACACCGGTGCTCGCCGAAGAAGTAGACTCTGAAGTTATGCTCGGCACGGATACATCTGTGGAAAATTTCGAGGACACCGGCATGATTCAAAAGATGCTCCCTTTTCTGATGAATCATTTGAAACCGCAAAACATTCAGGCATTTTTCTATCATAGTTGTCTGGAATATACGCTTGAGGAGACGGCGAAGAAGATGGGGCTCAAAAGCGCTTCGGGGGCCGATTACCATTTCAGCGAGGCCAAAAAAAAGATTCAGCGCTTCATGATGGAAAACAACCTGCCGGGGCTGAAGCCCGGGGACCTGGATGAAGAGTTGTTTGAATTATTTTTCGATCTTTTTTGCCGGACTTTGGAAAAAGACCTCTTCAACCCCGAAATACAAAAGTGAAAGGGGGTAATCATATGCTGAATCGAAACATGTTGTTGGCCCAGGCCAAACAGGAACGCACCTGCCCGCCGCTGTCCATTCGGCGGGCGGAGGCACATCAGAAAGATATGGCGCACCACAAGCGGCTCTGCCCCTCCTGCGCCATGGCGGACACCGAGGCATTGGAGGCCGCTGATGAGTTGATGCAGGGCGTAGTGGATATTCTTCGCCCTTCATTTCAAAGTGCCGGCGTTCAATCGGCCGGCCAGCCGGTTAAACCGGGGCAATTGCGGCCCATTCGGCCGGATTTGGGGTGCTGGTGGGAAGGGTATTATTATAACCCGCCGCTGGTGCTGGTGCTGGAAAACACCCATGCGATTTCAAATGATCTCCAGGCGGCTCAGGTATATGACGAAACCGGCCTGGCCGGGCCCGGGGATCTGATTCTGACAGCGTCTCAGACCGGCCTCGAAAAACTCTTTATCCAGCCTTGGAATACCTACACCTTAAAAGCCGACCAACTGGGGCCCACGATCGGGCGGGTTTCTCCGGAAATCCTTCAAACGATTCTCAGAATGGTCGACGACCCCGATTTCATACCCGAGTGGGCCCCGGTGACATTTCCCTTTCGGGATCATGATCCCCGGCTCTATTTTCGAGAAATCGAAACGGAGGTCGGGTATGTGTTTTCATCCCGGGCGGCGGCACTGCTGCTGGCCGAGCATGAACGGCCTCTGTTGCGGCTGGTCGATGGGTCTGCGGATGCGGTGCAGGAATCGGTTCGGCATCTGAAGCCGAACATCATCTGGCTCCGCCGGCCCGATACACCGGAAGAAGCCCTGGCGTTTGCCCAGAAACCCTCCGAAGAGATGGCCATGGCGGCCGGCGGCTCCGAAATCGAAGGGGTTTCCGGAAACCTGTTCCTGTTCAACAAAGGCCGCATGGAGATTTTCGATACGCTCCAGGTCCGGGTCCACGGGTGGCGTGAACTCGACGCCGGTGTTGAGATCACCGGACGTACCTCCGACCTTCCCTCGGTACTGGCCGGCTCCTTTGTGCTCGGGTTTCTCTATTGTGAAGAAGCCGGGGTTCAAGGGCCCGGCCTGGCGAACTGGAACGCGGCCGAGCGGCGGTTCCGGATCATTTTTCCGGATGTACCGGCGGGCGCCCGGTGTGAGTTGAATCTGGCGGTGGTGGGGGAGCTTGCATGAACCGAGGGATTCTTTGCTCACTCTCTTTGTCAGATTTACTCTCGTATTTAAAGGATGCCGGCGGTCGGGAATGCCTGATTCCTCTCATGGAAGAATTGGGGCCTTTTCGGTGGGGCGGGCCGGTGGATCTGCCCGTTCTGACGACGGAGATTTCGCCTGATTCGCCGCCCGGCCTGCTCGATCTTTGTCTTTGTTATCTGCTCGCCCAGGCCCTGATGCACCCTGAACAGACACCGGCGCCGGTTCTCTCCCGCCTTCAGGGCTGGATCGATCCGGCGGCCTTTCTCGGCGGCCTCGCTTGGGACCCGGTTCTATCCGGGTCCTGGCGGGCGGCGCCCATACTGGTCGTGGATGAAAAAGGGCAGGTCCACCGTCGGTATTTCATCGCCGGTGTCTGCGGGGGCGGCCCCGGGCCGGTGCTTCCGGCAAGGTTTGGTACCGCTCTCGATACCGAGGCCCGGTCGGCTGTTGAAGATGCGGCCCGAGCGGTTGCCGGTCTCGGGTTTGTCCCGGCCGATCAGCGCCTTTTTTGTTTTCCCCTGGTCCATTCCGACGGCAGGGTCCGCATTCGGGACCGGTCTTTGGGGTTGGCCCTGTCTCTGGCATGGATGGCGGCGGCTGACGGAAAGCCGATGCCCGAGCGGATCGCCGCCACCGGTTCGGTGAGTGAATCCGGGTCGGTGGGGACGGTCGGCTTTTTGGAAAAAAAGACCTCCTTTCTTGAGGATGAAACCCATCGTCGTAGCGGCCCGGTTCGGGCATTCCTCTATCCCGCCGAAAACAATGAGCCGATTTCCGGTCCGCTCATCCCTGTCCCGGTCTCGACGCTGCAGCAGGCCTGGGTGTTCGCCTGCCTGAATGCGCCCGGTGAGGAGGTCGCCCTGCTGCGGTTTTCCGAAATGCTGAAAAATCCTGCGGAATGGGTCCGAAACGTCGCCGGCATCCCCCCGGGATGGCTTCAGTGGGCGCGGGAAAACGGTCATCTGCGGGATGTGATGTTCCGGGTGACGTCGAACCCGGGGCTGTTCATCGCCTGGGTGGATGGTTACGAGCCGGTGGTGGCCCGGTGTGAGCTGGCGATCGCCCGGGAGATGGCGGCCCTGGTTCCGCCGGAAGAACTGGATGGGCTGCGGCATACGGCGCCTTTGGCCGCCTTTCGATGGTGCAGCCTGAACCTGGCCCTGGCCAACCATGAGGGGGCGGCGGATTCTGCGGATGTCTGGATCGAACGCGGTCGTGAACTGGTCCCGGTGGCCCGGCGGGCGGACCTGGCGGCGGTGGCCGATTTTTTCAATCATCACTGCGTATCGCTTCACAACCGGTATCGGTTTCAGCCGGAACCGCCGGAATATCTTCTGCCGGTTCTGGGGCTTCTGGAAAAACAATACGAGATTCAGAAGGCGGTCTGCCCGACGTTTCCGGTGCTGGGGCGGTTGTACGGTACGCTGGTGCAGCACCTGGCCTTCTGCGGGGCCGATCATCTGGACCAGGTCCGATCCCTGTTCGAAAAGGCCCGGATCGCTTTGGGGCGGGATTCGGCGCCCGAGTATCGGCCGGAGTGGCTCCGTCAGTACAGCTATCTGGCCTATGCCTGTCTGGATGCGGGCAAGCTGAAGGAGGCGGAACAGGCCCTGTTTCGCTATCTGGAAGCCAGGGATTGGGAGGATGTCTGGGGAAGGCTTCCCGAGATGAGTCAATGGGGGCAGGCGCTCCTGGCCCGGTGCCTGGCCGATATCCAGGATGCGGGGCTTTGCCGTGCCTACCAGGGCCGCATGGATGGTCTGGAAAAGGACCGATGCGAAGAAAATCACCCGTGGCAGCTCTGGTGCTGGAACCGGGGCCGGATCGCCGTGTGTCTGGGGGACCGGGACGGGGCTTCGGCATGGTTCCGGAAGAGTGTGGAGCTCTGTTTTTCACCAAAGGTCGGGGATACCGTGCGGGTGATGGCGCTGCTGCCGCTGGCCGGGCTTCGGCATATCCGAAAGCTGTCAGGTGCGGAGTTGCAGGAAGGGGAAGGGGTAGTTCGAGAGGCGGCCCGGCGGCTCAACCCCGTCCATTTTCGGATGGTGGTCGAATCGACTCGGTTTGCGGAAATTCTGGAACGGGTCTGGGCTTGCCCGGGGGACCTGTTTCCCTTCAGCTATCGATAAAAGGAGGTTTTTATGAATGCACGTCCATTGCCGGATACGGCGGACCTGCCGTCCCCGGCTGATCTGTTCGGGGGGTTGCCGATTCAACAGATCCGGTGTCGCGTGGCCTTGCCCTCGGGTGCGAAACTGCCCCCGTTTGCCGGGTCGGCCTGGCGGGGGGCGATCGGGTGGGAACTGCAGCGGCTGGTCTGCCCGTTCCATAAAAAAAAACGGCCCTTATGTAAGGATTGTTTGATGAATGCGCACTGCCCTTATGCGCTTCTTTTTGAGGAAGAAAATACGATGCCGGGTCTCTCAGATGCACCCAGAGGGTACCTTGTACTGCCTGAAGAGAGTTCTGATAAGAAGAATATTTTCTTAAAAATAACGCTTTTTGGTCCCTGCACCAAATTCATCCCTCTCATCGTGATGGCTTTAAGAAGTGGTCAAAAGGTGGGGTTGGGTCAAGGTCGGGAAAAGATTCCTTACCAGATGCGGGAATTGAGCGAACTGCTGCCTGGGGGTAAAGAAATGACTATTTCTTTTTTGCCCGAACATTCCTGTGCCGGGCTGGGACCTTTTCCGTTGAAAGAATGGATTGCAAGTACGGAGATTTTGCCGGCAGAACTTCGAATCCGGCTTTCTACACCCGTTCGGCTTCGAAAGAAAGACCAGTACTTGGATTGTATGGACTGGCCTTTCTTTTTTTCATCTCTGGTCAGGCGGCTTGAAGCTTTAAATTGCCTGTTTTACGATGGACAGCCACTGGGAAAAGATCGGTGGTTGGCTTTGAAAAAGGGTTTCCATTTCAATGGTGCTGTAAAAGATGACTTAAAGTGGAGGGACATGGCACGTTACTCCAGCCGTCAAAGGCAGATGATTCCTCTGGGAGGAATGGTGGGGGAAGCTGTTTTTGAAAGTCCTTCAAGAGCCCTGATTGAATGGATCCAATGTGCTGAACTGGTGCATGTGGGAAAGGCGGTGGTTATGGGGCTTGGGAAGGTTGAACTGCTTGAGGGGTAAGTATTTAAATTTTGGAAAATAAAATTTTGCAAAATCTTAGACCTGAAAAAAGGAAGGAGAGGCATGGCAAACCCCAATCGGTCACTGTTCCTGATATTTAATCACCGTTTTTCTTATCATCAGGAGGCGGATGCCAGAGCTTCGCTCCGAGTGAATAACATCATTTCACTACCGGAATCGCTACAGTTGGTATGGGGCAATGTGCCCCCGGATTTGCCGGAAGTCGAGCAGTATTTAGCGCCGGTGAAATGCTGGCTTTCAGAAAAGGCACAGCCTGGTGATGCGGCCCTGATCCAAGGGGATTTCGGGGCGACTTACCTTATGGTTCGGTTTTGCATGGAAAGAGGCTTCACCCCCTATTATGCGACAACCCTTCGAGAGGCGGTCGAAGAACAGGAAGCGGATGGTTCTACTAGAATGACGCATCGCTTTCGGCATGTGCGTTTTCGTAAGTACGGGCTTTAAATATGGAGGTATAATGAAAAAAATTTATTTATCTTTTCTAGGGACCAACGATTACGAACCCTGTACCTACACCTTGGGTAATCAAAGGGTCGAAAATGTACGCTTTGTTCAGGAAGCGACGCTTTCTTTGTCCTGCAAGAATTGGTCAGCCGATGATCGTATTTTTATCCTGGTGACCGATGAAGCGTATAAGAACAACTGGGTTGATAATGGTCATTCTAAAAGGGCGGCTGATGGCCTTTGTGAAGGGCTTGAAAACCGTATCCAAAAAATAGGGCTTGCAGCCGAGGTGGAATTGATCAGAATCCAAGAAATGAAATCCGAAAAAGAAATGTGGCGGATTTTTCAGTCTATATTTGATCTTCTGGACCCGCAAAGCTTCGTAGTTTTCGATATCACTCATGCTTACAGATCTATACCCATGCTTGCCATCGTAGTTTTAAACTATGCAAAAACCCTGAAGAAAATTAATCTGGCAGGAATATATTACGGCGCATTTGAAGTTTTGGGGCCCTTGTACAAAGTGAAAAAAATGCCTCTTGAGGAAAGAGAAGCACCAATTTGGGATTTAACAAGTTTCGATACCTTGCTGGAGTGGTCGGCCGCCATCGATGGTTTTTTAAAAAGCGGAAACGCAAAGAAACTCCAAGTTTTGGCTGACGAGTCGATTCAACCGATTCTTCGAGACAGAACAGATTTGAGAGACACTGGAAATGCAGTTCGACGGTTAGCGAATAACCTGGCTGAACTTGGGGACGTTATTTCTACCTGCAGATGTCAAAACATCACCAAAACAACTCAGCACATTCGCCAAAATCTGGCACAGTGTGGTGAAGGTAAGTTAATTCCGGCTTTTCAACCGCTTCTTGATCATCTTCGTCCTCGCATGGAGCAATTCAGTGGAGATGACATTCTGGACGGGGTTCAGGCGGCGCGTTGGTGTTTGGAGCATCAGCTTGTTCAGCAAGGTTTTACCATTCTTCAAGAGACTTTGATTACCCATCTGATCCGAAAAGCAGGGGAAGACCCTTTGGATCGAGATATTCGAAGCATTGTGACTTCTTCAGTTTCTTTTCTAAGAAAAGGTGAACCCCCGGAACAATGGTATGGACCTGCCGGTAATAACAAAGCCACTACAGAGAGATGTATGGAGGTGTTGGAGTCTGATGAGTTGGTGGAGCTTATGACAAATATAACCAATGACCGTAATGATCTGAATCATGGCGGTTATAATGAGAGCCCACAAAGCCCCGGCAAATTTTACGAAAAACTTGTAAGACATCTGAAGCAGGTCGAAAGTTATTTGCAAAGGCAGGGAACGTAATATG
>CAZNLT010000154.1:0-13871 GCA_964573705.1 uncultured Desulfobacterales bacterium | reverse complement strand
TTCCGATCCGCGCAACCGGGTGCTGTTCGTGAATGCCGGACGTCCCTTTGAAGTCGAGACCCTGAACCGGTCGGGATGGCCGCACCGGCGAATCACCGTCGAGGGGATCAAGGGAATCGGTCGGCGGCGGCAATTGCGGGCCGCCCTGAAAATCCCGGTCGGTGTGTGGGAATCGATCGGCATCCTTCGGGAATTCAGGCCGGATCTGGTGCTCGGGGTGGGCGGGTATTCCTCGGGTCCGGTACTGGCGGCGGCCGTGCTGCTGGGGACCAGGACGGTGCTTCATGAACAGAACTCGATTCCGGGCATTACCAACCGTATTCTGTCTCGATTCACCGACCGGATCTGTGTATCTTTTCCCGATGCACTGAAAACAGGGCCGCTGTCCGGCAAACGGTATCGAAGAAAAGTGCTTTTAACCGGAAATCCGGTCCGCAAAGCGTTTTTCAGGAATGTGCAAAGGGAGGAGAGCACTGAGGCCGGATCGTCTGCGAAACCGGCTTTTCGGGTATTGATCATCGGCGGAAGCCAGGGGGCCCATGCCGTCAACCGCGCCATGACGGATGCCGCGGCCTGTCTCGGAGAGACCGAATCAATCCGGATCACGCATCAGACCGGTCCGAAGGACCGAGCGGAGGTGGAAGCGGCCTACCGGGGATCAGGGATTTCCGCAACCGTGGGCGCTTTTTTTCACGACATGATCCGGCGATACCGAGAGGCCGATCTGCTGGTCTGCAGGGCGGGGGCCACAACCATCGCCGAGATCACCGCCATCGGAAAGGCCGCGATTTTCATCCCCTTTCCCTATGCGGCCGACGATCACCAGATGGTCAATGCCCGGGTCCTGGCGGATGCGGGTGCGGCCGAATGGATTCCGGAAAAGGAATTGACCGGCGAAAAACTGGCGGAGAGAATCCGGTTTTTCAAGGCCCGCCCCGAGGCGCTTTCGAGAATGGCCGCCCGTGCCCGGGACTTCGGCAGACCCGATGCCGCGGAGCGGATTGTGGGCGAGTGCCGTCGGCTTATACTGAACGGAGAATCCAAAAGGACGGGCATGTCCGAAGAGGGTTGAGAATTCACTTATGTATCTGAAGCGGTATCATATCCATTTCGTGGGCATCGGCGGCATCGGTATGAGCGGCATAGCCGAACTGCTGCTGAACCTGGGATATAAGGTCTCGGGTTCCGACCAAAAACTGTCCGACATCACCCAGCGGCTGGAGCGGTTCGGCGGACGGGTCTACGAAGGCCATGCCGAAGACCAGATCGCCGGCGCCGACGTGGTGGTCATCTCCTCGGCGGTCCCTCAGGACAATCCGGAAGTCTCGGCCGCTCACCGGGAGTCGATTCCGGTGATCCGCCGGGCGGAGATGCTGGCCGAATTGATGCGGCTCAAATACAGCGTGGCGGTGGCCGGGGCCCATGGCAAAACCACCACCACCTCCATCGTATCCGCGGTCCTGGCCGGGGGCGGACTCGATCCCACCGTGGTGATCGGGGGCAAACTCAAAAGCATCGGCTCCAATGCGGTGCTCGGCAAGGGAGAGTTCATTGTGGCCGAAGCCGATGAGAGCGACGGCTCTTTCCTGAAGATGTCGCCCACCATCGCCGTGGTCACCAATATCGACCGGGAGCATCTCGATTACTATAAGGACCTGGATGAGATCAAGTCGGTGTTTCTCGATTTCATCGAACGAATCCCCTTTTACGGACTGGCGGTCCTGTGTCTGGACAACGAGGCGGTCCAGGATCTGATCCCCCGAATCCGGAAACGGTTCGCCACCTACGGAACCTCCTCCCAGGCCGATTTTCAGGCAAGAGTACTGGCTTTCGAAGGACTCAAGAGCCGGTTTTCCGTCTACCATGAGGGGCGGCCCCTCGGTCGGATTCTGCTGAACCTTCCCGGCCGCCATAATGTGCTCAATGCCATGGCCAGCATCGCCGTCGGGATCGAGCTGGACATTCCCTTCGACAGCATCAAGCATGCCCTGGAGTCGATCGAAGGGGTTCAGCGCCGCCTGGAAATCAAGGGAGAGGCGAACCGAATTCTGGTGGTGGACGATTACGGCCATCACCCCACCGAGATCAAAACCACCCTTCAGACCGCTCGGGAGAGTTGGCCGGACAGACGCCTGGTGGCGGTGTTTCAACCCCATCGATACACCCGCACCCAGGCCCTGTTCAATGAATTCACCCGGGCCTTTTACCAGTCGGATGTGCTGGTGGTGCTGCCGATCTATTCCGCGGGTGAAGCCGCAATCGAGGGGACCAGCGGGCGAGCCTTGTTTGAGGGAATTCGACTTCACGGGCACAAGGACGTGACCTATATGGAAGATACCCGCTCGGCCGTGGACCATTTAAAGAAAACGCTTCAACCGGGCGATCTTCTGCTGACCTTGGGCGCCGGGGATATCTACCGGATGGGAGAAAGGCTCCTGGCGGAGCTGGAATCGATTCGGTAGCCGGTGGTTGGAAAATATTGGATTGTAAAGCGATTTGAAAGAGCAGGGGCCAAAAATATCACAGCATTTCGAAAGGATTCGGATTAATCTGGCCCGAATGGAAACCGCCGTGGTTCCTTATCCCGGACTGAACAAAGCGGCCAGATGCTGGCTCGACACTCGCATGGGCGACCATATTCGGTGGAATGAACCCATGGCCCGGCACACCTCTTTTCGAGTGGGCGGACCGGTGGAGGCGTTTTTCACGCCGCCCTCGGCGGTTCATCTGGCCGATTTCGTTCGGTGGGCCGCAAAAGCCGGAATCCGGTACCGAGTCATCGGGGACGGCACCAACCTGCTGGCTTCGGACAGCGGGGTCGAAGGGGTGGTGATCAACCTGAGACATTTCCGGCACATCGAGGAGGTTGCGGAGGATGCGGCTTCGAGCACTGTAACGCTGAGGGTGATGGCCGGGGTTCGGCTGAAGGTGTTCTGCCAGTTTGCCGCACGAAACGGGCTGAAGGGGATGGCTTTTGCCCTGGGCATCCCCGGCACCGTGGGCGGCGGGATGATGATGAATGCCGGGACTCAGGAGGGTTCCATGGCCGGTGTGCTGGTTTCCGCAACGGTCATGGATTCGGCGGGTAGGATTCGTGAGATTCACGGAAAAGATTTCCGATTCGGATACCGGTCCTTTTCCTGGGAGTCTTCCGCCGCCGGGGAAAAGGCGATCCTGCTGGCCGGCGCCTTTCAGCTTCAAAAGGGGGGCCGGGATGCCCGAATGCTGAGAAAGCAGGCCCGGGATCGGCTGTGCGACCGAAGGCGAAAGCAGCCGATCGGAATTCCCAGTGCCGGTTGTTTTTTTCGGAATCCGCCCGAGGGCCCGGGCGCCGGCGCGTTGATCGACCGGGCTGGTCTCAAGGGAATGCGGATCGGAGGTGCGGAAGTTTCAGACAAACACGCCAACTTTATCGTCAACCGCAAAGGCGCCACCGCTTCGGATATTCTGGCCCTGGCTGCGGCGGTGCGGGATGCGGTTCGTCGAAAATTCGGGGTTGACCTGGTACCGGAAGTTCATATTATTTGATAACCTCTCCAAATTATGGACCCAGGGGCGGCTGAATGCAACAGAAAGAAAAAAAACGGATACTGCACACCCTGATCTGGACCGCGGGTACGAGCGTGTGCCTGGTTTTTCTGTTCCTGTTTCTGATCCAGTGGGATTACCTGCGGGCGGAGCGGGTGGTGCTGTCCGGCGCCGGGCGGCTGTCTGAAACCCTGGTTCTGGAAAAGGCCGGTCTGAGGCCGGGCGTAAACATCTTTTCCGTGAACCTGTCCAAGGCCCGAAAGCGGCTGCTTTCCCATCCCTGGATCGCCGAGGCGGCGGTGGGGATCGGGTTTCCGCCGGAGATCCGGATTCGAATCAAGGAGCATGAAGCGCTGGCGGTCTTTGAACTGGATCGAAAATACCTGGCCAATGAGGACGGCAGGATTTTCAAGGAGTGGGATCCGCTCGAAACCCGGATGCTGCCGGTGGTCAGCGGTCTGCGGTATTCCGATGTGGATATCGCGGGGAAACCTGAAGGGATGATTCGGGAAGGGCTTCAGCGGGCCGGCGCCTATCTGGAAGAGATGACGCGGAAGTTGTTGGCCGAATGGAAGGCCCGGCGATCGTCCGAAACCGAAATCGCGCCCGAATCCGCGGTTCTTTCCGATTCGGAGACGCTGCCTTTTAAAGCGGTGATGAATGTGCTACAATCCGGTATTGCACCGGACAGCATTCTACCCAATCGGCTGATCCAGGATATCCGGGTGGACCGGGAGATGGGGATTACCCTCATTCTTGCTCCGGAGAACGAGGCGGTCGGGGTCGGTCGGATTCGGCTGGGCTATCATAACTACCCTGTAAAATATTTACATCTACAGCAATTGTTTCGACATCTGAATCGCGAGGAGCATCATCTGAAAATCGACTCCATAGATCTGAACAACCCGGATCGTATCGTCGTCAACCCCACGCATACCGATTCGCTCGCCAGGGATTACAAGGAGGATATCTGAGGTGCAGGGACAGGGAGAGTTAATCGTCGGACTGGATATCGGCACCACCAAGATCTGCGCTGTGGTGGGCGAGGTATCCGGCAACGACATCAATATCATCGGAATCGGATCGCATCCATCCATCGGACTTCGCAAAGGGGTGGTGGTCAATATTGAATCCACGGTTCAGTCGATCAAAAAAGCGGTGGAAGATGCCGAACTCATGGCCGGGTGCGACATCACCTCCGTATATGCCGGAATCGCCGGTGGACACATCACCGGGTTCAACAGCCGCGGGATCATCGCCATCAAGGGCTCGGGCGAAATCACGCCGCTGGATGTGGACCGGGTGGTGGATGCGGCCCGGGCGGTGGCCATCCCCATGGATCGGGAGGTCATCCATGTGCTGCCCCAGGAATTCATCGTCGATGATCAGACCGGCATCCTCAATCCGGTGGGCATGTCGGCGGTTCGGCTGGAGGCCAAGATTCATATCGTCACCGGCGCCGTCACCTCCGCCCACAACATCATCAAATGCGCCAATAAGGCCGGCCTGGATGTCAACGACATCGTCCTCGAATCCCTGGCCTCCAGTGAAGCGGTCCTGACCGACGACGAAAAGGAGCTGGGGACGGCGCTGCTGGATCTGGGCGGCGGCACCACCGACCTGGCCATTTTCGCCGGGAAAAACATCAAGCATACCTTTGTTCTGGCCCTGGGCGGAAACAACCTGACCAACGATATCGCCATCGGGCTGCGGGCCCCTTTGGCCGAAGCGGAGAAGATCAAGAAGAAATACGGGACCTGCCTTCCCGGAAACATCACCGGGGAGGACATCATCGAGGTTCCGGGCATGGGGGGGCGAAAACCCCGCAAGCTTTCCCGGCAGATCCTGGCCGAAATTCTGGAACCGCGCATGGAAGAAATCTTTTCGCTCGTGAATCGGGAGATCTACCGCGCCGGAATGGAGAACACCATCAATTCCGGGCTGGTATTGACCGGCGGGTCCTCCCTTCTGGACGGTGTAACCGAAGTTGCGGAATCGATATTCGATCTGCCCACCCGACTGGGCCGGCCGGGCAATATCGGCGGTCTGGTGGATGTGGTCAACAACCCCATGTACGCCACCGGCGTGGGCTTGGTCCTGTTTGGTGCGCGAAATCGCAATTCGGCCAAGTTCAAGGTCCGGGACAACAACATCTTCAACCGCTTGGTCACGCGGATGAAACGCTGGTTTCGGGATATCATTTGACCCCGGCACACTAGAGACGGGTCTGACATATAACAGCCGTTACTATGAAGGAGGAGGGTTCCATGTTTACCTATGTGGAAAACAATACAGCAGACAGTTCTGCCAAGATAAAAGTCATCGGAGTCGGAGGCGCGGGAGGAAACGCGATCAATAACATGATCGCATCCGATCTTCGCGGGGTCAATTTTATCGTCGCCAATACCGATATTCAGGCGCTTGAAATTTCCAAGGCCCAGGTAAGACTCCAGATCGGAGACAAACTCACCGAGGGGCTGGGCGCCGGAGCCAACCCCCAGATCGGAAGAGAGGCCGCTCTTGAAAACGCCGAAACCATTCGGAACGTCCTGAAAGACAGTCATATGGTATTCATTACCGCCGGATTCGGTGGGGGCACCGGCACCGGCGCCGCGCCGGTGATCGCCGAAATCTGCAAAGAGCTGGGGGCGTTGACGGTGGCGGTGGTGACCAAGCCCTTTTCCTTTGAAGGACGGAAACGGGCTCGGCAGGCCGAAGAAGGGCTGGAGGTGATCAAGGATGTTGCGGACACGGTGATCACCATTCCCAACGACCGGCTGCGCGGGCTGGCGTCCAAGAACGCCACCATGATTGATATGTTCCGGAGGGCCGATGAGGTGCTGCTCCATTCCGTCAAGGGAATCACCGATCTGATTCTGATGCCCGGTCTGGTGAACCTCGATTTTGCGGATGTCAAAACCACCATGGAGAAAGCGGGCCTGGCCATTATGGGCATCGGCATCGGCAGCGGAGAAAATCGTGCCATCGAGGCTGCCGAGAAGGCCATTTCCCATCCGCTTCTGGAAGATCTTTCCATTGCCGGAGCCAGAGGGGTGCTGATGAACATCACCGCCACCAGCGATCTGACCATGGAGGAGATGACCGAGGCCTCTGAGCGGATTTACAGCGAAGTAGGCGAGGATGCGGACATCATCTGGGGAACGGTGGTGGATGAAAGCCTGGGGGATGAAATGCGGGTAACCGTGATCGCCACCGGCATCGGGGATTCCCGAGCCCTTCGGGACCGTCGCCGAGATCCCCGCAGCATCAAAGGCGGGCGGGACCGACAGTCGGATGAGGAAAAACAGGCTGACAGCCGTAAACCCATGCGGGACATGAAGCATAAAGACCGGAACGCCGCCGTGGATTATGAGGAACCCGCCTTTATGCGCAAGAAGAGGGCCATGGGCGAAGATGCCGAATCCGAGGAGTACCCGGATTACGAAGGCAAGCATATAGATAATGAAGATCTGGAGATTCCCACCTTTCTCAGGAAAAAAGCGGATTAAATTTCCAGACAGGCGACAATTGAAAAGACCGGGCCGGTACTGTAAGGCCTGGTCTTTTGTTTTATGGCCGAGTAACGGGTAATGGCGGGAAAGCGCAACAGTTACAAACCGGGGGACCGAGAGGAAACGGGGGCGGTTCGCAAATCCTGGGCCGGACGGATTCGGGTGGCCCTGGTATATCCCAATACCTATCATGTGGGCATGTCCAATCTCGGTTTTCAGACGGTCTATCATCTCCTCAATGAAATGGGCCATCTCGTCTGCGAACGGCTGTTCCTGCCCGATCGGGGTCGGCCTTTCGCCGATGCAGTGCCCCTATCCGTGGAATCCGGGCGCCCATTGGCCGACTTCGATGTGATCGCCTTTTCGGTGTCTTTTGAAAGCGACTATCCACATATCCTCACGATTCTGGACTGTTCAGGGATTCCTCTGATATCCGAAGAACGGAATTCCACTCATCATCCCTTGGTGTTGGCCGGGGGGGTCGCGTGCTTTCTTAACCCGGAACCGATCGCCCCATTTATCGATGGGTTTCTGATCGGCGAGGCCGAGGAGATTCTCTCTCCGTTTTTCAATCGGTTCGACCCTGAGACGGATCGAATCCGTATGCTGGAGACCCTGGCTCGGGCGGTGGAAGGGGTCTATGTGCCCCGGTTTTATGATGTCGCATACGGCGGGGGCGGCACCCCCCGCCCCTTTTTGCCCCCCCCGGAGGGTCCGGGGCGGGGCCGGCGGGGGGATTTTAAGAATGTATCCGAGTCTCCCACTTGCTCGGCGCTGATGACCCCGGATACCGCCTTTGACCGGACTTATCTTATCGAAGTGGCCCGGGGATGCACTCATGGGTGCCGGTTTTGCAGCGCCGGGTACATTTATCGCCCGGCCCGGTTTCGGACACCCGAGGCGGTGGCAGCGTGCATGGCCGAAGGCGCCGAATCCGCTTCTAAAATCGGTCTCGTGGGGGCCGCGGTTTCCGATTTTCCCGGGATCGGCGATCTATGTGCCCGGTATTTCGGGGAAGCGGTCCGCATTTCTTTCAGTTCCCTGCGGGCGGACGCCATTTCTCCCGAGCTGTTGGCGACCCTCAAGCACAGCGGCGTCAAAACCGCCACCATCGCTCCGGATGCGGGGTCTGACCGGATGCGGCGGGTGATTAACAAGGGGATCACCGAGGCCGATATCCTGTCTGCCGCAGAAACACTGGTTGGGGAGGGAATTCCCAATCTCAAACTCTACTTCATGGTGGGGCTGCCTACCGAGACCGAGGCGGACGTCGCCGAGATTATTCACTTGTGCAAACGGATCAAACATCGCTTTCTCAAATCCAGCCGAACCCGTGGGCGGATCGGAGAGATCACCGTCAGCCTAAATGCCTTTGTGCCCAAACCCATGACCCCCTTTCAGTGGGCCGCAATGGACGAGATTTCCGTCTTGAAGCGCAAGGAAAAGAAAATCAAGGAGGGTCTGCGGCGGGCGCCCAATCTCCGGCTTCATCATGATGTTCCCAAACACGCCTATCTTCAGGCGCTGCTCTCTCGGGGCGACCGTCGAGCGGCCGCTCTTTTGACGGCGGGGCATTTTCATGGCGGCAATTGGGCCCGAACTTTTAAGGAATCGCCGATCAATCCCGATTTCTTCGTCTCTCGGGCGCGGTCGGCCGATGAGATTTTTCCGTGGGATTTCATCGACCACCGGATCGACAAAGGTTTTCTTCGTAGAGAATATGAACGGGCCCTGAAGGGGAAACCTTCACCGCCGTGTCCGCTCACCGACACCTGCACCCTGTGCGGCGCCTGTGCGGAAACGGCCCTTGATGTCGACCGCGGTTCGGGTTAAAGAAGAATCAGTATAAACAGCAGGAACAGCAAGACCACGGTGATGGGAAGAAGGAACAGAAACCCTCTCCGGTAATCGAATGCATTCGATCCTGCCGAGGGGGAAACGTCGCCGGCAGGGGGCTGTCGGCCGATGCCGGTAGAGTTCATGAACCGCTCCACATCACGGGCCATGATCCGCTGACCGTGGGCCTTGAAAATATCCCGGTAATTTTTCAGTTTCCGGGCCGCGTTTTTCTGCTGGCTTTCGGCAGCGAGCTCCCCGCGGGCGAACATCTCCTTCATTTCCTGAAAACGGGCGTAAGCGTCGTTGATCTCCCGGTGGTGTTTTTCGGAAATTTTTGCTTCCTGAGCCTTCTGCCGTTCCACCTCTACCTGGAGATTCTGAAGCGTCCCGTCCACTGCGGCCACAAATCGTTCGATCCGGTACCGCCGGTCCTCATCTCCAAGGCTGTCGAAGATATCGAGGTATCGCAGAAGCTCCTTTTTCTGCGCCATAAAAGATTGCAGTTGGGAGAGATCGGAGGGGGTGGATTTATACATGCCGAAAATAGTTCCGGCCTTGTCGAACAGAAATTCGGCCGCCTTTTTCTCTTTTCGGGCGATCGACTTAGCGGCGGAGTGGATGGCCTGGCGAAGGCGCTGCAGTCCTTCTCCAAGATAGTCTTCCTTTTTGTATTCCAAGGCGCGTGCCTCGATGGCGCCCAGATCGGATCGAAGCGGAGCCAGCTCTTTGAGATATGCGATGGCCGTTTCTTCGAGACCCGGGGTGACCTGAATCGACATATCCGCCTCCTTATTGATTCGGCCGACGGTGTCGATCAACTGGACCAGCTCCCGGGCCTTGAAGACTTCAGTGTCGAACAATGCCCGTTTTTCCGTCACCATGGCTCTGAGGTCAGGGTTTTCGGCGGCCATTCCGGCAGCGGTGAAGAGGGTATCGAAGCGCTCTTTTCTATTCAGATACTCCCGGTACTGATTATGGGTGAGTTCCTCCGGTGTGAGATACAGGCGGCCGCCTTCCTTCAACTGAAGGTAGACCGGAAAAACGGAGGTCAGGATGGCCTCGATCTGTCCGCTCTGGTGGGCCTCTACGATCTGCCGGTTTTTTCGTTCAATGATGTCGTTGATCCTGGAAAGGTATATCTTTTTCTGCCCTCCGGCCATCCGGGTGTTCAGCTCTGACCGGATAATCCGATCCAGTTCCTGTTCCAGTATCGTGTATCGGTTCTCTGGGCTCATGGCAAAAAAACAGCCCTGAAAAACACGGGGCTGATGCGGGTCTGAGGTTTGCTTCCGGGAGTCGGGCGGTCCGGTCCGGAAGGCATACAATATCCTGATTTGCTAATGTTCCGTTTTTAAATACAGGTGCATCCGATTTTTCCGGATGTGATCGCGAAAATCCCGGGTCCGGTCTTCATGCTTGCCGACCAGGTCATCAAGACTTCGTTTCATCAGGGGAGAATAGCCCTTAGCAGCGAGCCTCAGGAGCAGTTTTCCACCTCGTTTCAAGTCTTTGCCATGGTGGTCGATAACCGCTCTGCGGCGTTCGATCTCCGAATAGGTCCCGAGGGACAGGCGGTGATATGAGGAGATGGCACGGGTGACAGGGTTCTCCTCGGCTTCCTGCCGAATTCCTTCCGCATGCGTGTTTTCGAAATCCTGTATCCGCTGAAAGGTTTCGTTGAGCTGCTGAATTTTCCGGTCCCTTCCCTCCAGACGCAAAAGCGTCGTTGGTCGCCGGACGATCCGCTCCCGAATGATGCCCATGAGACCGGCAGTCTTGGTCAGGGTTTCCGAATGGGTCAGGAGAACCGTCTGCATCTTCCTGGCATGATCGATCATGCTCTGAATGATGTCGATTTCGTCTGAAATGGCGGAGAGCACCTCCATTTGCTGCTTTTTGATTTTGGAGAAATAGGTCTGGGTCTGGCGGTCACGATCGGGAAGGGGATTTCGGATTTTGCGGATACAGCTGAAATTGATCAGCCGATTCAGGGACAGGGTGGACAGGTCCTTAATCCGGGATGCTTCCCGTCGGATATTTTCATAGCAGGCATCATGAGCAAGTCGGCGTTTATCGGGCCACTCGGCCCCGGATATAAGGGTCTGATCCAGGACCGCCGCATCTTGAACAAATTTGTCCACCTGTGACGTGAAACGCTTGAGATGGATGCCGTGGAGGGCTTCCGCCAGATTTTCTATGGTAATCTCTTCCATGGGCAGTCGAAAAACAGCGCATCGGAATCGCCGGCCGCAGGATCAGTCGGTCTTGTTGATGAGTTTTTCGATCTCCTCCCGGTTCCCCTGGATCTGCTCCAGACGGAGCTGGTCATTTTTCCGGTAGACCTCCTCGGCATCCTGAAGCGCCTTGTATTCCATTTCCCACTGGGGACTGCTGGCCATCTGGTCTCCCACCAGAGAGGCGTACCGGCCCAGCACCTTGTTTCCGTCTTCAATCGATTCCACGATCATGATCATCGACTGGGTCACCCGGGCCACCCCGGCGCAGATCTGAGAGACGTTCTCCACCGCTACCTTCATGTGGCCGGCGCCTGCTGCGAATTTGTCGACCATATTGACATGGATGTCGCCGCGTTCCTTGAAATCATAGATCAGCTTCCGATAACTCTTGAGAGCATTCTGATATTTGACTCCCATGTCGATGTTGGTCTTGAATTTGAGCTCCATCCCCTGGCTTTCCCGAAGCGCCATTTCGAGGTGGTCCCGAACCTTTTCGACTTCGGCGTACCGGTCTTCCACCAGGGACATCGATTCATGGATCGGAATTAATTCCTCCAATTGGCTTTCCAGTTCTCGGCTGTGGCCGACCTGATCGTTGTATGCCCGGCGGTCGCTGTGAATCTGATCCGTAAAGGCGTCATTGACCTCGGTCAGGTTTTTGACAATGCTGTCCACCTCCAGAACCGTATCCCGAAGCCCCTCATTCAAGCCCTTGAGGCTGTTGATATATTTATCTATCATCCCCCGGAATTCGGTGATCATCACCTCGTCCGGTTTGCGCGGCACCTCTTTTTTAACGATATCGTAATCGGTGAAGGTCTCCATTTCCTGTTCTTTAAAGCCTAGTGAGACCAAGGCCTTGTCCACAATATTGTATCGGACGGGGCGCTGCTTTTCGACCGGAATCTTCTCCTCGATGACCTTGTTGGTTCTGGAGGCGATGATATTTTTAATGCCGTCTTCGATGACCTTGATTTCATCAACCACGTTCTGCAGATTCTGCGCATTGAAAGAACTGGAGTGGATTTCACGGGTCTCATAGTAAGAGGGGGTGGGCGGGCGATAATCCGCCTGCCGGATGTCGGCGACGCTTCTTTCGGACCCCTTGTCTTTGCTGTATTTATCTAAAATTTCATTCAGTTTTTCACTGATGTCGCCGGGGTTTTCGTTTGCATCCGGTCCATCCGGCTTGGGTTTGGCATTGAGCATACGATTCATCCTCTTATTTGCATACCTCTTTTTTGTTTATATTTCTTAAATGCAGGTTATCTGATCCTGCTCTGTGAAAAGCTCTATTGATTTCAGGGTGCATGGATTCCTTCATATAGACCTTTGAACATATTACACGAGACGTCGCGTATCGTCAATAGGAATGCGGGTTTTTGCTATACCCGTCCATGCCTCGGAATCACAGGGCTGAGGGCGGGGCTGAACAAAAAAACAACTTGAAAGTTTTGTCTCGCTGTGGTAGGCGATACCCGATTTTATTTGATTTACGCCCACTTTGGTTAAACCAAACTTGAAAGGATTTGGGGGAGATGAGTTCAAACAAAGAATTGAAACTGGCTTATGGCATAGCGGTTGTTTTGCTGGTCGTGGGTGTGCTGAGCTATACCGCCCTGTCGGGTGAAGCTCCCGAGGAACCCTTGCGGATTATGTACCGAGGCGCGGCGGGGGGCGTTCTTTTTAATCATCAGATTCATGCATATGATTACGGGTTTTCCTGCTTCGATTGTCACCACCATCCGGAGGATGCCGGAGAGATGCTTTCCTGCAACGCCTGCCATACCTTTCCCGAGGGAGGACAATTACCGGAAGCCTGCCTGGAATGCCACGGCGCCGATGAAGTCGACCTGACCGGAGTACCCAACAAAACCGACGCGTATCATTCCCAGTGCATCGGCTGCCATGAGGACAGCGGTGCCGGTCCCGTCGAGTGCGCCACATGCCACATTCTGTGAGGCAAGCGGACTCCCATTTGTCGGCTGATGGAGCTCCTTACATTTAACGCCCAGAATAAGAAGGTTTGACTATGATGAAAAGATCGTTTTTTGGACTGCAACAGCCTCGGTTTACATACGAAGCGGTCAGCAATGTGAATATCGAGCCCGTGCGGATTGCGGTTCCGGAGAAAGTGACCCTCTTCCTGAATCGGCCGTTCGAGGGGAAAGCTCCCCGAACGTTCAATGTGGGCGACCGGGTCAAGACCGGCCAGAAGATAACCCTTTATGAAGACAGCGACGCCTATGTGATTTCGTCGGTTACCGGCGCCATTCGATCCTTCGATTCCTTCATCGGTGATTTCGGTCAGACTTTGACCGCCATCAACATCGCGCCGGAACAGAACGACGAATTCGATGAAGCCCTGCGCGAAACCCTGGAGGAAGGCGGGGTCGCTGCGGCGCGGGATTACCTTCTTTCCACTCCCGGGGGAATGCCGCCGGAGATGCTCAAAGGCGGGCACATCGACACCCTGGTGATCTGCGGAATCGAACAGGACCTTCTCTCGATCACCAATCAGTATGTGACCAAATCCAAGGTATCCGCCATGAACAAAGGCGTCAGCGCCATCAAAAAGATCACCGGGGTGCATAAGGTGGTGATGGCCCTGCCCCAGAGCCTTACGCAGGAAGCCGGCGCCATCGGCGGGGCGTCCGGGCCGGAGCTTCCAGGGAGTAAGGGCGCAAACCCGCGGGCCCACCCCCCACGCCTCAAGCGGGGCCGGAACGGGCAGACCTTGCCCGGGCTCCGATAT
>CAZNLT010000153.1:0-14041 GCA_964573705.1 uncultured Desulfobacterales bacterium | reverse complement strand
TGGAATTGATCGACGCCATTCCCCGGGCTTTGGCGGAGGTGATGCGGACGGCGGATCGCCGGCATTCCGATTCAGGAAGTGAGGGATGAAAACTCTACAAGGATTAGGGATAAGCAGGGATTTTTCCCGCCATGAGCGAAGGCCGAAGATCGACAAGCACAACCAGCAACAATCCTTGCTTATCGAAAATCCTTGTGGAGCATCGGTTTTATATGGTGGGCTGACGGCATCCATGTGCTGCCAGTCAAATAGCGAACCAACGACTTCGACAAAGCGGGCACCGAAAACGGTCCGGTCGGCGGGAAGAATATCCATGGAATTCGTATTCGTATGCCCGGAAAACCAAGCGGTTTTTCGGACTCGAAATTTCGACATCACAGAGAACAAAGGGGTTCAAAAGGACGCGAACGGGGACCGATTCCTGGATGCCCGAATCGCATTGAAAGATCCATGTCCGTTTTGCGGCCGGATGCATACCTACCATGCCGGAGAATTGACCTGTCCGTTTGAAAACCCCGACTTTTGAGGAAAGAGAATATTTATGAGCGATATCAAAAAGATACGACTGACCGAAACGGTCGCCGGTTCCGGTTGAGCTTCCAAACTGGCTCCGGGGGAGCTGGACCGAGCGCTCTGCGGATTGGCGTTTCCGACCAACGAACATGTCCTGGTCGGGTTGGACCGGGCGGATGATGCCGGTGTCTATCGGGTTTCCGAGGACCTGGCGCTGATCCAGACGGTCGATTTTTTCACCCCCGTGGTGGATGATCCCTACTGGTTCGGCCAGATCGCCGCCGCCAATGCCCTGAGCGATGTCTACGCCATGGGCGGCACCCCGAAGACCGCCATGAACCTGGTGGCGTTTCCGGTCAAGGAGATGGATATCTCCGTGCTGCGTGCGGTCATTCAGGGCGGTATCGACAAGCTCGTCGAAGCGGAAACGGTGCTCATCGGAGGCTACAGCATCGAAGACAGGGAACTCAAATACGGGCTGTCGGTCACCGGGTTCGTGCATCCGGACCGGGTGCTCACCAAAAAGCGGCTCCGGGCCGGCGACCGGTTGGTGCTCACGAAACCGCTCGGAATCGGCATCATCAACACGGCTGTTAAAGCCGACTTGGCTTCGGCCGAACTTGTCGAGACCGTCACCCGCCTCATGGCCGCGCTGAACCGGAAGGCCGCCGAGGTGATGGACCGCTTCGATGTCGGGGCCTGCACCGACGTGACCGGATTCGGGCTGCTGGGGCACCTGGCGGAAATGGTGAGCGGGTCCGGACTCGGCGCCCGGATCGACTCGCGAAGCGTTCCGATGATCCCCGAGGCCCTCGAATTCGCCGCCATGGGGCTCATCCCGGCCGGGGCGTATCGGAATCGGGAATTTCGGGAAGGAATGCTCGACTTCGCCGAATCCGTGGAACGGACCCGGCAGGATGTGCTGGCAGACCCTCAGACCTCCGGCGGATTGTTGATCAGCATTCCGGAGGCTCAGGCCGCCGACCTGGTTTCAGCCCTCAAGGATTCGGGAATCGCGGATGCCGCCGATATCGGAGCGGTGACCGCCGGTCCGGACGAAACGATCCGGGTGGATTAACGCCGCCGGCGATTTCGGCATCCGCCCAGCGGAAAGAACCAATACCCATTTAAACCCAGGAGATGAAATCATGAAAGAAATCGACGCCCGAGGGCTGGCCTGCCCCGCCCCGGTGCTTCAAACCCGAGCCGTGCTTCAGGACGAATCACCCGACCGCATCCGGGTCGTTTTGGACAACCCCGCCTCCCAGCAGAATGTGCAACGGTTTCTGGAATCCCGGGAATTTCGGACCCTGCTGGAACGGAGAGGGGCCGATTATGTAGTCGTCGGAACCTGCGGCGACACCGAAACGAGTACACCGTCCGCGCCGGTCACCGAAGCGAAAATGGAAACGGAAACCAAAAAGATCCTGGTCCTGTGCGCCACCGACCGGATCGGCTTCGGAGACGACGAACTCGGCCTGAAGCTGATGATCAATTTCGTGCGCACCCTGAAAGAAATGGGGACCGAACTCTGGCGCCTGGTGTTCGTGAACAACGGCGTCAAGCTCGCCATCGAGGGGTCCGAGGTGCTGGAAGATCTTCAGGCATATGAAAAGGACGGACTGAAAATTCTGGTCTGCGGCACCTGCCTCGATCATTTCAATCTGCTGGAGCAAAAGCGGGTGGGCGAAACGACCAACATGCTCGACATCGTCACCGCCATGCAGGTGGCCGACAAGGTGGTGAGCATCTGATGCGATGGCCGGATGATTGTTGCAATCCGGCGGAAATGAATCGGGAAGCATGGTCGGCGCGCGGCATCACTTTCCGTGAATCGCCAGCCAGGACTCCAATCGGTTTTCATTCACCCATTTCCGCAGTTTTTGAATCACCAGCAGATCGGTAGGGAAAGCCATTTCCGGCAACTTCTCATTCAGGCGAAAGAATCGCGCCTCGGACGCATCCGAACCCGCCCGAAGCCTGCCGCCCACTCGTTCCGCCCAGAACCAGATCCCCACGGTCTGCTTGGATCGGTCGTGAAAATTGGAGTGCACATCGAACACCGGCCCGATCCGGACCTCTAAACCGGTTTCTTCCCTGCACTCGCGCCGGGCCTCATCCCGAATGTCTTCATCCCATTCCACATGGCCGCAGGGAATGCACCATTTTCCTTCATAGGAACCGAGGCGGCGCACCAACAACAATTGATTGTTTTCTAAAAGAATTACCGCCACACCCACGGTGGGGTTTCGATAATGGATGCGGTTGCAGTCCCCGCAATACAGGCGTTTGCGGGTACCCTTGCGTATCACTTCGAGCGCATTGCCGCAGAGAGGGCAAAATCTATAAAAGAGGTCGTCGGATTTCATTGACTTGGCCGCATCTTCAATACCGGAAATTGTTTTCATCTTTCCTATGATGCATCCGTTTCGACGCCGTGTAAAACCGAAATTTCGGCAAATAGATCCTCATAACATGCAACCGGCTTTTTATTCGGGGGAATTGTTGACAATCGGTTCATTGAGAGATATTGAATTGAGAAAGCACGCCCTCGGCGGCCGAGACCAAAGCGCCGCTGAACCATAAACCACTTCACAAAAAGGAGGTTCCAATGAAAAGGATGCCGAAATGGGTGTGGTGTCTGGTCGTGTTTGGGGTGACGGCGGGTTTGCCGATGGTGTCTATTGCCGCAGATGCCGGGGAGATCAACAAGATGATGCGCAAGGCCGAGCGACTCTATTTTTCAGGAAAGGCTCAGGAGGCGAATGAATTACTGAAGCAGGCTGAAAAAGGCGCTGAAGCCGTTTTAGAAAGTGGCAGTGAGGCGGAAAAAACCAAAGTCCGGCGCCTGGAAGCAAAAATGGAAAAACTTCGGGCGGACATCAACCGCAAGCTGGGCGGCCCGCCGCCCATGACGACCGGCGAATCGGCCTCCACACCATCGAGCGCATCCGATTCAGGTGAATTGCCGTCTTACGTGACCTCCAGCATTCGGGGGGTTCGCATGTCGTTGGACAATGCCCAGGAATGGCTCGACAAGGGCAACGCCCGCACCGCCGAAACCGGTCTTAAAGCCGCCAAACGGCAAATGGCCAAAACCGAAAAAAGCTATGCCAAATACCTGGGAACCGATCATCCGGAAATGACAACCCTGCAACAGCGGATCGACGACATCGAGGCGAAAATCGCCGATATGCAAAAGGGGGAGGCCGATCGGAAAGCACAAGCCGCCCGGGCGGCCCAAGATGCCGAGACCGCATCCGCCGACTGGATCCCCCGACTGAAGGCATATATCGCCCCCAAAGGGTCCCAGGGGCATGATCCGGACCGGTATTTCACCGGTTACACCGAGGACCCCCAGGAGATGGCCCGGCAGAACGCCCTCTATGCCATGATCCTGGCGGACCTGAAAGAATACCGAGAGACCGGCCCGGGAAACAATGCCACCGACGAATTGAAACAGGTCATCAAAAATCTGGAATATCAGGTGTCCGGTTTCGAGGAATCCTATGCCGCCATGGGGGAATTGTATCTGAACGAAAGCAAGCAAAAAATCGGATTTCTGATGAAGCGGGTCGGAGAAGAGGCCGAAAAGCTCGGCTCCGGAGGCACCCCCAACTACATGAGCCGGTTCGCACTGGAGGATGGACGGCGCGTCCTGAACAAGGCCGCCCGCCTGCTGGGCGAGGCGGACAGCCGCGTCGCCGCACTGGAGGCCGACTACCGGAAGATCTTAGACGAAAACCAGAAGCTGATTCAGGCCCGAATTTCAGACACCCGCATGACCCCGGATCAGTTCAACGGTCGTGAAAAGAGTGATATCAAGAAAACGGCAGAATCGATATTGAAGACCAAGTATCCCGATGTGAGCATTCTGCGCACCACCGTCATCTCCCCCGACTGGTCAGAAGAAAACGTGATCGAGTGGACCGACACCACCAAAACGGCCCTGCAGCACCGCATCACCCATTCCGTTTCGGCCCAGGCCGCGGGCAAACGGGGCGGGGATGTCAAACTCTATACCATTCACATCGCCAAAAACCGCCGAACAGACGGCTCCTGGGGCCCGCTTCACGGGCATATTATGTTCGAAGATCCGATGCTGGAAGATAATGTGAACCAATAGGTGGTTTTTGCGCCCGCCGGATGGCTGTAACCGGCGGGCGAGGTTCCAGAGGTTAATCGGCAGTCCGCAGAAAGGATGCCGGTTTTTAGGGTTGAAACTTGCATTGTTTCCCATCTACCTGGTAATCTTCACAAGCAGGGGGTATCCACCATTCATCAATGATCGGAAGGTTCCTAATTGATCGTATCCCGTCTGATTCTAAAAAACTGGCGTAATTTTCGATCCGTGGATGTGGCTTTGGGTGAGCGGGTGTTTCTCATCGGACCCAATGCCGCCGGCAAATCCAACCTTTTGGATGTCTTCCGTTTTTTGAGAGATATAGCCAAGCAGAAAGGCGGAGGGCTTCAAAATGCGGTGGATGTTCGGGGCGGTTTGTCCAAAATTCGATGTCTGGCCGCTCGACAGGCGCCGGAGGTTATGATTGAAATCCATCTTTCTGAAAAGGCCGGGCAAGATCCGGTTTGGCGCTACCGTTTGGAACTGCGCCAAGAAAGCCGGGGAAGCCGTCAGCCTTTTGTTTCGGAAGAGGCGGTTTTCAAAGGCCGAGAAAAGCTCGTTCAACGCCCGGATGCGAAAGATGAAAAGGATAAAAAACGATTGACCCAGACCCACCTCGAACAGATCAGCGCCAATGTCGACTTCAGGGATATCGCAGATTTTTTCGAGTCCTTCACCTATATGCACTTGGTTCCCCAACTCGTCAGGCATGCCGCAATGTTTACAGGCCCAGGCATTGAAGAAGATCCGTTCGGCCGGAATTTTCTGGAAAGGATCATTCGAACCCCCGAGAAAACCCGACGTTCCAGGCTGAAAAAAATTGAAGATGCGCTTCGACTGGCCGTACCCCAATTCAAGGAACTGAAAGATTTTCGCGATGAATTGGGACAACCCCATCTGGAGGCAAAATATACCCATTGGCGCCCCCAGGGAGCCCGGCAGCAGGAAGACCAATTTTCGGACGGCACCTTACGGCTCATTGCTCTTTTTTGGCTTCTGCTGGAGGCAAACACCCCGCTTCTTTTAGAAGAGCCGGAACTTTCCTTAAATTCAGCCATTATACGTGAGTTGCCCGGGCTGATGTACCGAATTCAAAAAAGCAAAAAACGACAGGTCCTGATCAGTACCCACAGCCATGGAATTCTGACGGATAGAGGCATCTCCGGCGAAGAGATCCTGCTTCTGACCCCGGATCAGGAAGGAACCATCGTTCGAACCGCCGCCTCTGTCGAGGAAATCCGTCGCTTATTAACGGCGGGACTTTCTGCTGCTGATGCTGTTTTACCGCATGCAGAAGTCTCGGCCCTGACACAGTTGCCGCTTCTGAACTTTAAATAAAATGCGAGACAGCCTGCCGATTCAACTGGTGGTGGAGGACGCATTGAGCGAAGCGGTTCTCAGGAAAATTTTGACCCATGTGGATCGGGATTTTTCTGTCGGCGTATGCTACGGAAAACGTGGATTCGGGTTTATCAAACGGAACGTTCAAGGATTCAATCAGGCAGCCAAGGGTATGTCTTTTTTGGTGCTGACGGACCTGGATACCGCCGACTGCCCTCCTCTGCTCATTAGCGATTGGTTGTCCACGCCCCAAAATCCGAATCTTATGTTCCGGATTGCCGTAAGAGAAGTCGAGGCATGGCTTTTAGCCGACAGGAAGGGATTCGCCGGATTTCTCAATATTTCGACGGCGAACATGCCGATGAATGTCGAAGCCGTTCAAGACCCGAAACGTGCGTTGGTCAATCTGGCTAAAAAATGCAGATCCCGGTCTATACGGGATGCGATCGTTCCGCGCCTCGGGGTCACGGCGATTCAGGGGCCGGATTACAACGGCACACGGATGCGTTTTGTTCGAGATCATTGGGATGTCAGCGGCGCTTCAAAACATTCCGACAGTCTGGCGAGAACGGTCCGAGCAGCGAAGAATTTCAGGCCCTTGACACGCGGATAACGGGTCCAGTCATCCTCCTTTGTCTGCCTTTCTGAATAAAGGAAGAATCAAATGATCAAAAATGCTATAATTTGGATTCGAAACGCGATATAAAGCCCTTCTAAATCATCCCTATTTCCGGAGGCGGCCCCATGAGCACCATTCCCATCATGTTTGCCACCAGGACATTCAGGATGTGAAAGGGGGATTTAGGGTTCCCTATTCGCCAGATTCCGCCTCTTTGTCCTCCCGCAGCACCTCGATCCATTCCGCCTTCCGATATCCCCTCGGCAGCAGCTTTCCACGAAGCCCCCGGTTCCCCGCGAATTCCTCGATAATGGACGGCGAAAACCGCACCGCCTGCCGGCCGGCGTGAATCCGGAAGGTGGCGTTTTCGGGGATGATCGTCATCAGGCGCACATATTCTTCCCGTTTTTGAACCCGTTTGGGCGGAATCTGGATGATCTTGTTGCCCTTGCCCTTGGGCAGCTCCGGTAGATCCGCGATCTGAATCACCAGGAGGCGGCCTTCGGTCGTAATGACGGCGAGCTGTTCGGTGCTTGGATCGGTCAGATACAGCGGCGGCAGGGGCTCGGACCCCTTGGGCAGGGTCAGCATCCCCTTGCCTTTGCTGTTTTTGGAGACCAGGCTTTCGATTTCGGTGATGAACCCGTAGCCGGCATCGCTGGCCAGGACCACCTTTTGATCCGGGGCGCCCATGAGGACCGAATAGAACCGGGCCTGGTCCGGCGGCGCCAGTCGACCGGTCAACGGCTCTCCTTGGCCCCGGGCCGAGGGCAGGCTGTGGGCCGGCAGGGAATAGGACCGGCCGGTGGTATCGAGAAAGACGGCGGGCTGGTTGGTCTTGCCGGGGGCCGCATCCAGAAATGAATCGCCGGCCTTGTAGCTGAGCCCGGCCGGGTCCACGGCATGGCCCTTGGCGGCCCGCACCCAGCCGCCGGCGGACAGGACCACGGTCACCGGTTCGGCCGGGGCCAGTTCCACCTCCTTGATCGCCTGGGCCTCTTCGCGCTGAACGATCCGGGTGCGCCGGTCGTCTCCGTACTTGGCCGCGTCGGCCCGAAGCTCTTTCTTGATGAGGGTCCGCATCCGCTGAGGGGAGGCCAGGATTTTTTCGATCTCCTCTTTTTCTTTTTCGAGATCGGCTTTTTCCGTCTTTATCCTGATCTCTTCCAGCCGGGCCAACTGCCGCAGCCGAATCTGGAGAATCGCCTCGGCCTGTACATCGCTCAACCCGAAGGCATCCATCAGGGCCGGTTTGGGTTCGTCGCTCTCCCGAATGATTCGAATCACTTCGTCCAGGTTGAGATAGGCGATGAGCAGGCCGTCCAGGATGTGGAGCCGGTCGTTTATCTTGGAGAGCCGGAACTCCAGCCGCCGGGTCACGGTCTGCTGGCGAAAGGCGAGCCACTGCGTCAGAATCGCCATCAGCCCCAGGGTCTGGGGTTTCCGGTTGAGCCCGATCACGGTCATGTTGACCTTGTGGCCCTTTTCCATATCGGTGGTGGCCAGCAGGTGACTGATCAGGGCCTCCCTGTCGACCCGGCCGGACCGGGGCGTAATCATGATCCGGGTCGGCTCCTCCTGGTCGGAGAGGTCCCGAATGTCCGAGACCATGGGCAGCTTCTTGGCCGCCATCTGGGCTGCGATCTGTTCAATCACCCGTTCCGCCGACACCTGATAGGGCAGTGCATTAATGATGATGTCGCCGTTCTCGATTTCATAGATCGCCCGCAGCCGCACCATCCCCTGGCCGGTTTCGTAGATTTTGAGAATCTCCTCCCGGGGAGTGATCAGTTCGGCGCCGGTGGGAAAATCAGGCCCCTGTATGATGTCGCAGATCTCCGCCAGAGTGGCCTCGGGATGATCGATGAGATGAATGCAGGCCGAAACGATCTCCTTTACATTGTGGGGCGGAATATCGGTGGCCATGCCCACGGCGATGCCGGTGGTGCCGTTGAGCAGCACATTGGGCAGCCGGGCCGGCATGGTCTGCGGCTCCTCCATGGTGCCGTCGAAATTAGGCACCCAGTTGACCGTGCCCATGGCCAGTTCGGAGAGAAATACATCGGCATAGGCCGACAATTTGGCCTCGGTATATCGCATGGCGGCGAATTCTTTGGGGGAGGCGATGGAGCCCCAGTTGCCCTGCCCGTCGATCAGCGGATACCGGTAGGAAAAGGGCTGAGCCATCAGCACCATGGCTTCGTAGCAGGCGCTGTCGCCGTGGGGGTGGTACTTGCCGAGGACGTCGCCCACGGTGCGGGCCGATTTCTTGGGCTTGGCGGTGCTGCGAAGCCCCAGTTCGCTCATGGCGTAGACGATGCGCCGCTGGACCGGTTTGAACCCGTCGCCGAGAAACGGCAGGGCCCGGTCCATGATGACGTACATGGCGTAATTGAGATAGGAGGGTTTGACAAATTTCCCCAGGGAAAGCTGTTCAATGCCTTCATAGGCGATCATTTCGTCGGTGGACATGGATCAATCTGCTCCGTATGGATGGTTTAGAGGGCTTCGGGTTCCGCCAGGTCCCCTTCGGTTTCGAGCCAGGTTTTCCGGTCTTTGGATCGCTTCTTGGCCAGGAGCATGTCCATGGTCTCGACCACCTGGGCTTCGTCTTCCAGGGTCAGCTGGACCAGGCGCCGAGAGTCGGGGAGCATGGTGGTCTCCCGAAGCTGGGCCGGGTTCATCTCCCCCAGCCCCTTGAACCGCTGAACGTTGGGCTTGCCTTTTTTGGGATGAAGCCGTTTCAGGATGGCGTCTTTTTCGTGCTCCTCCAGGGCGTAGTAAACCTGTTTTCCCTGGTCGATGCGGTACAGCGGCGGCATGGCCACAAAGATTCGGCCGGCGGCCACCAGCGGCCTGAAATGTTTCAGGAACAGGGCGCAGAGGAGGCTGGCGATGTGCAGCCCGTCGGAATCGGCATCGGCCAGGGTGATGATCTTGTGATACCGGATTCCGGAGAGATCCTCGGCCCCGGGGTCCACCCCCACGGCCACGGCGATGTCGTGAATCTCTTTGGATTTGAGGATTTCGGCCGTGTCCACCTCCCAGGTATTGAGGATCTTGCCCCGCAGCGGCAGCACCGCCTGGGTCTGCTTGTCCCGGGCCTGCTTGGCCGACCCGCCCGCGGAATCGCCCTCCACCAGAAAGAGTTCGGTCTCCGAAGGATCTTGGGAAAGGCAGTCGGCCAGCTTCCCCGGCAGGGTCGGGCCGGACCCCGCTTTTCGCCGCACCACGGTTTTGGCGGCCTTGAGGCGCTTTCGCGCGCTGTCGATGGCCAGCTCCGCCAGTCTTTCCCCGGCCTCGGTGTTCCGGTTCAGCCACAGGGCGAAGGCGTCCCGCACCACCCCGGAGACAAAACCGGCGCACTGGCGGGAGGAGAGCCGCTCTTTGGTCTGGCCGGAAAACTGGGGATCGCTGATCTTGACCGAAAGGACATAGCAGCACCGGTTCCACAGGTCTTCCGGGGCCAGCTTGATGGACCGGGGGAGCAGGTTCCGGAATTCGCAGAATTCCCGCACCGCAGCCAGCAGACCGCTTCGAAAGCCGTTGACATGGGTGCCGCCCTGAAGGGTCGGGATCAGGTTGACATAGCTTTCCGCGGTGACCTGGCCGGCTTCCGGAAGCCAGACCACGGCCCATTCCACCGATTCATCCTGTCCTTCCTGTTTGCCGGTAAAAGGGGATTCGGGGACGCGCTCGTATTCCGACAAATTTTCGAGCAGGTAATCCTTCAGCCCTTCTTCAAAAAACCAGGTCTCGGTCTCACCCGTGGCCTTGTGGGTGAAGGTGACGGTGAGCCCCGGGCACAGCACCGCCTTGGCCCGCAGGGCGTGTTTCAGCCGCCGGACCGACATCTGCGGGGTCTCAAAATATTTTTCATCCGGCCAGAACCGAAGGGTGGACCCGGTGTTGCGCTGCCCTACGGTGCCGGTCTCTTCGAGGTCCGACACCTTGAGGCCGTTTTCAAAGGCGATGGCGTATTTTTTGGCGTCGCGCCGGATTTCCACCTCCACCCGCCGGGACAGGGCGTTGACTACCGACACCCCCACCCCGTGAAGGCCTCCGGAGAATTTGTAGTTCTTGTTGCTGAACTTGGCCCCGGCATGGAGCTTGGTCATGATGACCTCCACCCCGGTCATCTTTTCCTCCGGATGCAGATCGGTGGGCATGCCCCGGCCGTCGTCGCTCACCTCCAGGGAGCCGTCCTCGTGGTAGATCACCCCGATCCGCTTGGCGAATCCGGCGATGGCCTCGTCCACGGCATTGTCGATGACTTCCTGGGCCAGATGGTTGGGCCGGGTGGTATCGGTATACATCCCGGGCCGCCGCTTGACCGGGTCGAGCCCCCGGAGCACCTCCAGGGATGCGGCATCATACCTGCCGCCTGGGATATCCTGAAATAGATCATTGTTTCTGATGGCACGCCTCCTTGGTCAACCATGCGATCGGCCCGATATCGGATTGGTTTTCCGGAACCTTTTCGCCTCAGGCGAAGGGGAAATTCCCGAAGGGCCGTATACAAAAGCTCATCAATATATAAAAATTCCCGCCCACTGATCAAGCACTATTCTCAGGGGATTCCCGGATGCATACCGAAGCCGGATGTGTTACCATTCTTTTGAAGCTATCAAATCCGGTCGGCGATCGATGTGAAATGAAACCAGAGGAGGAAAGAAAAAAAATGTCGGATATTACCCGCGAATGGATCGAAACCGTGATCGGCGATTACCTGAAAGATCCGATGCGAAACGCCATTTCCCCCGGCAGTACGGAACCGGCTTTTGCCGCGCCCCTGGTGGGCTTCTGCCGGGGGGATGATCCGATGTTTGAGACCATCCAGGGCCATATCGGTGAATTTTATTGGACCCCGCAGGATGCCTTTCAACAGGGCTTTCCGGATCTGGCAGTGTCTCCCGACCAGTTGACGGTCATCGCCTGGATTCTTCCCCAGACTCGGGAGACCAAGAAAGAGCACCGGGCCTGCAAAGAATTTCCCGGCAAGCGATGGAGCCGGGTCCGCCATTACGGGGAGCAAATCAATGAGGATCTTCGCCGGCACCTGGAAACCCGGCTGAACGAAAAGTCCATACCGGCGGTGGCCCCGGCCCTGTCCCCCCCCTGGGAAAGAAAGGAATCCGTCCGGTACGGGTATGCCTCCACCTGGTCGGAACGGCATGCGGCCTATGCCTGCGGCTTGGGCACCTTCGGCCTGTCGGACGGGCTCATCACCCCGGTCGGCAAAGCGATGCGGGTCGGGTCGGTCGTGGCCCGAATCGCGCTCGAATCCACCGGTCGGCCTTATAAAGACCACCACGCCTACTGCTTATATCACGCCCGAAACCGATGCGGCATCTGCATCTCCCGATGCCCGGCGGGCGCCATTTCCAAGTCCGGCCATGACAAGGTCAAATGCCGCACTTACATTCGGCAGGTGATCCGCCCGTATGTGGAGGCGCATCAGATGGGGGTTCCCGTCAATTCCTGCGGCCTGTGCCAGGTGAAGGTCCCCTGCGAATCCCGCATTCCGGACGAACTGGCGCCGGAATCCGTCAAAACCGATGCACCCGATTCGGGATATACGCATGGAAAGGAAACCCCATGACCGACTTCACCGTACTGCTGGTCGCCGTCATCGGCGGCGTGGCGATCACCCTTCAGGGCCAGTTCATGGGCGTCATGGACCAGCGCCTGGGTACCAAAAAGAGCGTCTTCCTCACCTACGTGATCGGCGGCATATTCATTTCCCTCATTTTACTGGCGACCCGACTGGGCAATCTGAAAGCCATCCGTTTGGTGCCCTGGTACAGCTACACCTCCGGCCTTTTGGGTCTGGTCATCGTGGGGTCGATCAGCTATGCGGTCCCGCGGCTGGGGGTCTCCCGAGCCTTTACGGTGCTGGTGGCGGCCCAGTTTTTGGTGGCCGTGGTCATCGACCATTACGGTCTGTTTTCAGCTGCGGTTCAGCCGGTGAGCGGCCCTCGATTGCTGGGCCTGGCCCTGATATCGGCCGGGGTCTGGCTGGTGGTAAGGCACGGGTGATTCACATCCGGCCGGACCCCTCGGCCGTTACAGCGCGTCCATCAGTTTGGGCACCGTATCCTTGGGGCTGATCTTGTACCAGCAGTTTTTCAGTCGGCCGTTCTCATCGACCAGAAAGGCGGATCGAACAATCCCCTCGGAGGTCTTGCCGAAGCTCTTTTTCTCGCCCCAGACGCCAAACGCCTCGGCGATGGAGTGATCCGGGTCGCTGAGCAGCGGAAATCCCAATCCATTCTTCTCGTCGAATTTTTTCTGCTGGGCCGGCTTGTCCGGACTGATGCCGACAGCGGCCACGCCTTTGTTCTGAAGTTCGGGCAGTGCGTCCCGCACCGCCTGGGCTTGCGTGGTTCACCCGGAGGTATTGGCTTTCGGGTAGAAGAAGACAAAGAGTTTTCGGCCCTCGTAATCACCGAGTCTGACCGGGGATTGATTTTGATCCGGTGCTTCGAATGCCGGGGCGGAATCGCCGGGGTTCAGTTTTGCCATTTGGACCTCCTCTGGTTGGTTTTTTGTGAAGGGCTTCTGAATGAACCTTTTAACACCTCTCCAAAAATAGGGGCGGCTCCACGCACCGTCAACTGTTTGAACTTTCTGCCATTGACGCATGACCTTAATCTGGACTATATTTGGCCATCCATCAGAAGAGGAGGCTCCATCCATGACATTATCGGACCGCATCAAACCGATCAGCTACCTGAAGGCGCACGCATCAGAGATCGTCCGGAATCTGAGCCGGGAGCGGGAACCGCTGATCATTACCCAGAACGGCGAAGCAAAAGTCGTCATTCAGGACATCGCTAGTTATGAGCAGACCCAGGAAATGATGGCGCTTCTGAAAATTCTGGCCCTGGGAAACCGTCAGATTGAGGAAGGAAAGGTCGAACCCGCATCGGAAGTGATCCGTCGGCTGCGAAATCGAGGAACGAATTCCTGATGTCGTTCGAGGTTTTCCTGACGAAAGATGCCGAAAGAGATCTCGAAGACCTTTACACGTATATTTTTCTGCATGATTCACCCGAAAAAGCGGCCTATGTCCTGGATCGGATTGAAGAGGCATTTTCCAGCCTGAATGAAAATCCGGAACGGGGCGCCTATCCCGGGAAACTCCCGGCGCTCGGCATTCGCGAATACCGTGAAGTCTTTTTCAAACCGTACCGTATCCTTTTCAAAGTGATATCCGGCCGGGTTTATGTGGTGCTGATCGCCGATGGCCGCCGTGATATGCAGGCCCTTCTTCAGAGAAGAGTTCTGGAGGGATAAAATTGCATGCATTCTGTTTCGGTGACCGCCGGGACGCCCCAGCAGGGGATTTTCATAGCCGCCCCCGCATATCCGCTTCAGCAGCTTTTTCAGAGAATCCATCGGCGCTGGATGTTCCACAGGCTGGCGGCGAACAGAAAGACGCA
>CAZNLT010000152.1:0-14074 GCA_964573705.1 uncultured Desulfobacterales bacterium | reverse complement strand
GTCATCACCACCACCGGAATGGTGTTGTCGATGTTCCGCAGATGCTCGGCCAATTGAAGCCCGTCCATTTCGGGCATATTGATGTCGGTGAAACAACAATCGACTTTTTCATTTTTCAGGAACTTGAGCGCCTCGATACCGTTGGCGGCCGTGATAACCCGAAAACCCCGCTGTTGAAAATATTCGCTGGTGATATTCAACAGACTCTCTTCGTCGTCTACAAAGAGAATGGTCTTATCCATATTTTCCATGGGCCCTTCCCATCCTTTTCCGGGTTGACGTAGCTTCATTATTTATTCAACAATTACCGTTGATCTCTATGAATTACAAGTTTATTATAGTTTGCTCTCCGGTTAAAAACCGCTGATGGAGGACCAATCGACCCACGCTGTTGTTGAACGTGATGAAATCACTTGAATAGAGAAATAAAAGAGGATAAGATTCATTTTTATGGCGCATCCACAGACAGCGCCTGTGGGAATTCCGGCGGCGCCCGCGAACCGGTTTGTGCGACTTAAACCGTATCGGGAGGTCGAACGCCCGCAAATCCGAGAGTAAATGAAAGATGCCTGTCTACGAATATACCGCATTAAATGTGAAAGGGAAAACCGTCTCCGGAATCATCGATGCCGAAAGTTCCCTGGCCGCGAAACAGAAGCTTCGGGTTTCGAAAATTTTCCCGGTGGCCGTCAAGGAAACCCAGGAAACCTCGGTTCAGAAATCCTCCTGGTTCACCGGGCTTTCCCGGTCTCTGACCCGAGTCAAACCGGCAGAAGTCTCTTTGATGACCCGACAGCTGGCCACCCTCGTGGGTGCCGGATTTCCCCTGGTCACCGCCCTGGATACCATGATCCCCCAGATCAAATCACCCGGTTTCAAAAAGGTGATGGCCCAGATCAAGGATGCCGTGGTGGAAGGGAAAAGCTTTGCGGTGGCTCTCGAACCCTACCCCGGCGTTTTTTCGTCCCTGTACGTCAACATGGTCCGGGCAGGGGAATCTTCGGGGACTCTCGAGATCGTTCTGGAACGATTGGCGGATATCACCGAAAAGCAACAGGCATTGAACAGCCGAATCAAATCCGCCTTGGCCTATCCCATTCTGATGGCGGTCATCGGCGTACTCGTCCTGTTTTTCCTGCTCACCTTCATCGTTCCGAGCATCGCCTCCATTTTTTCGGATATGGACAAAGCCCTGCCGGCGCCCACCCGGTTTCTGATCGGCGCCAGCGAATTCTTTAAATCTTTCTGGTGGACGATCCTGATCCTGTTGGCCGGGCTGCTGGTGATGCTCCACCATTTTAAGAAAACCCCGAAGGGGCGGCAGATGTGGGATAAAGCGGTTCTGAATCTGCCCGGCTTCGGAATCCTGATCAAAAAACTGGCTGTGGCCCGGTTTGCCCGAACCCTGGGATCTCTGCTTGAAAACGGCGTCACCATGTTGGCGGCCCTGGATATCGTCAAAAATATCGTCGGGAATGCGCTCCTGTCCGATGCCGTGGCCAAAGCCGCCGATGATGTGGGAAAGGGCCAGGGATTGGGTGCGTCTCTGGCCGAAACCGATATTTTCCCGCCCCTGTCCATTCAGATGATCCAGGTGGGTGAACAGAGTGGAGAACTGGAACCGATGCTGGGCAAGGTGGCCGATGTCTACGAAAACGAGGTCGAATCGACCATCATGAGCCTGACCTCTTTGCTGGAACCGATGATGATCCTGGTGATGGCGGTCATCGTCGGGTTTATCGTTCTGTCCATTTGTCTGCCAATATTTGAAATGAACGAACTGGTTCGCTGATCGGGTTCAACCGAATCTTACAACCTCAAAAATTTCAGCAAGATCAAAACGGAGGACAAACTTGGGAACTCAACCGACCAAACATTTCACCGATATACGGGGGTTCACCCTGATTGAACTGATGGTGGTCATCGTCATCCTCGGCATATTGGCGGGGCTCATCGTGCCAAGAATCATGAGCCGGCCCGGGGAGGCGAAACAGACCAAGGCCCGAATTCAGATCGAAGCCCTGGAAACGGCCTTGAAGTTATACAAGCTCGACACTGGATCTTATCCGACCACCGACCAGGGATTGCAGGCCCTGGTGCAGCCCCCGGAAACCGGCGCCGGCGTGTCGAACTGGAAAAAGGGCGGCTATCTGGAAAAGGGAAGGGTTCCCGACGACCCCTGGGGATATGAATTCGTCTATCTGAGCCCGGGCATTCACGGAGAATACGACATCATCTCCTACGGCGCGGACGGGGTTCCGGAAGGAGAAGAGGAAAACAGGGATATCACCAATTGGGATCTCGAATAACCGACTGCTTGCCGAAGCCGATCCGGGCCGGCGCCTCCGGATACACCCTGGTCGAACTGATCGTGGTCATCGCCCTGATCGGCATCATGCTCTCCTTCTCGCTTCCCAAGTTCCGGGATTCCTTTTTGACCGACAACTCCAAAAAGGTCTCCCGGTGGTTCATGATCAAGGTTCGGTCTCTCAAACACGAAGCCCTCAAAAACCGCAAACTGTACATTCTCCACCTGGACCTTGGGGAAGACCGAATGTGGGTGAGCCATGAAGGCATGTCCGAGGAGGAACAGGCGGCGGCGTCCCGGAGCGGATATGATCTGCCGGAGAACATCGAGGTCATCGACGTGGAATATCCCGACGGTGAAAAGATTTCCTTCGGACGGGCAGACATCCGTTTTTACAAGGACGGCTACTCGGATAAGGTATTGATTCATCTGGAGGACGGTGATAACAACCGAACATCCTTGTTGATCGAACCCTTTCTTTCCAAGGTCAAGTACTACGAAGAATATGTCGGATTCGACCACTGAGCATTCAAAATGTCATGACGGCTTCACCCTGCTGGAGGTCATGGCGGCGATTTCGATCATCACCGTCGTACTGGTGGCGGTATATCAACTCCACGCCCAGACCATATCCATGACCGAAGCGGTTCGGTTTTACACCGTTGCCCCGATTCTGGCCCAGAGCCGGATCGCCGGAATCTCGGCAGGGATCAGCGAGAGCCGGTTTTCGGATTCCGGGGATTTCGGGGAAAATTATCCGGGGTATGCATGGTCCGTCACCACCGAGGAGATCCAATCCGAAGTCTTGGGAAACGCGGCGGAAGACTTCAAAAAAATCGACGTCGCCGTCACTTATAATGAAGACGAATTCACCTATTCTTTCCGGAGTTACCAGATGGTACCGGAAACCGAATAAGAATATAAGCGAATTCATCGCGATCATGAAAAAACAACCATTTCACAATAAAATACAGGGCTTTACGCTGTTTGAAATCCTGATCGCCATGTTCATCTTCAGCGTCGTGGTCACGACCATTTTCGGCTCCTACCGGGCGGTCTTCTCCAGTGTAGAGCCCATTGAGCGGGGCATCACCGAATTTGAAATGGCCACCAACTGTCTCAACCGAATGGTACTGGATCTCAAATCAGCCTATACGGTTCCTCGATACGCCTATTCCAAACCCGGTTTCAATGATCCGCCGGACCCCTACCGCATGGTGGGCGAGAGCGATTACACCGGAAGCGCCAACTATTCCCGGTTTCGATTCACCTCCCTGGCCCACGTGGGCATGGGCGGGGGCATTCGAGAGGGGGTGGCGGAAATCGTCTATTATGTTCGGGAAACCGAAGACTCCGGTCCGGTGCTGAAACGTTCGGACACCCTGCCCCCCTTTCCGGAGTTCGAGCCCAGCGGCGGAGACCCGGTGCTCTGCGAAAATGTTAAGTCTCTCACCTTCACCTACTATGATGAAGAAGGAATCGAGCACGAATCCTGGAACTCCGAAGCCGGAGAATTCAAATATGCCACACCCCGGGCGATTCGAGTTCAGCTGGAAACCGGGGATGAAACCCGTTCCCTTTTTTTCGAAACCATGGTAGACTTTCCGGTTTACAGGGAAAAAATTGAGTAAGGGGTATCCCAAACCAACCGAGAACCCCGGAAACGACCGGGGAATGGCGCTCCTGATAACGCTGACCATCATCACTCTGCTGATCACCGGCGCCCTGGAGCTGAACCGCCGGGTGCGGGCGGCGGTGGTCTCCACGGCGGTGATGCGGGACCGGTTGACCCTGTCCCAGATGGCCGCCACCGGCATCCATGCGGCCATGGCCATGCTGGTCAAAGACAAGCTGGAGACCAACAACGACTCGATTCAGGAAGACTGGGCCGCTCCGGAAAAAATCGCCGAAGTACTGGCCGATTTCCCTTATGACCAGGGCAAGGTCGGTTTCACTATTGAGGATGAGTTGAGCAAGATTCAGATCAATGCCCTGGTGGATTTTCCCAAGGGGCGCCATTATAATGAATCCCAGAAGATTATGTGGGACCGGTTCATTCGGCTGCTGCTTTCCCAAAATGAAGATTTGACCGATGTAGAAGCCGGCGGCATCGTCAATTCCATCAAAGACTGGCTCGATTCCGGGGATGACGGCGCCACGACGGGGCTCAACGGCGCGGAAGCGGAATACTACCAGGGGCTGGACCCGCCCTACGAACCGGGGAACGGCCCCTTTACCCACATCGATGAACTGATGCTGGTCAAGGGGATCACCCCCGAACTGTTTCAGGGCGCCGAAGCCCGGTTGCCCGGAGCCGAAAATTTTTTGACCGTGCTTGGAATGACTCAGGCGCCCCGGCCGATTGAGCGAAAAAACTTCACCTTCGAGGGCAAGATCAACATCAACACCGCCGAACTGCCGGTGCTGATGGCCATGATGCCTTCTGAAAATCCTGAATATGCCCAGGCCATTTACGATTACCGGAATGAAAAAGCGGACGGGGAATTTGTCAACGATCTTACCAGCGGCACCTGGTATAAAAATGTTCCCGAGATTCCGAGCGATTTCGCCATCGATCCCAAGCTGATCACCACCGCCAGCGATTTTTTTCGAATCCGGTCCACGGCCGAGCTTCAGGAAACAACAATGACCCTGACGGTGGTGGTTCACCGTCAACAAGGTAAAAACGGTAAATGGACCTGCAGGGTCCTGAGCTGGCAGGCGAGTTAAAAATGAGCAAAAAAATTATCGGACTGGATGTCCGCCATGAAGCCGTCACCGCGGTGATGGTCAACACCGGTTTGCGGGAAAACCAGATAGAGCATGTGCTCCATATCCCCATTCCCTACGGAGAGGATCGGGAGACGGGTCTGAACGCCGCCCTTCAAACGGTTGCGGAGCAGATGAATGCGGCCGAGGCCTCATGTGTGGCCGCCTTTCCGCCCGATCATATCTCCTATCGAAATCTTCAGGTGCCGTTTAAAGGGGCCAAAAAGATCGGCCAGGTCCTTCCCTTTGAGCTGGAACCGACCCTTCCCTTCCCGGTGGATGATCTCATCATCGATTTTCAGACCGTGGATTACCCGGGCCAGGGCGAGCAGACCGATATCCTGGCCATGGCGGTGGAAAAAGAAGATCTGGAAACCTACCTGAACCGCCTGGGAGCATTCGCCTTCGATCCGCAGACCGTGTGCCTCGGTGGTTATTCGACCGTACAATGCCTGAGCGGTCTTGAGGATGTTCCGGACGGCTGGCTCCTGGCGGAACTCCGTTCCAGGCAATGCACCCTGTTCCTGGTTCAATCCGGACAGATCTGTCTGGTGCGGTCCTTGCCGCTTCCCGCCGAGAATGCCGATAAGCTGTCCAGGCTCTGCGCCGATATTCGCCGAACCCTGACCGCCTTCGAGGAAAACATGTCCATGGGGTTTCATGCGCAACAGCTCTATCTGACCGGCCCAGGCCGATCGGATCTGGGGCCCGACCTCGAAGAAAAAATGCAGGCCGCCCTCAATGTCCCGGTGGTCCGAACCGACCTGATTCGACGCACCAACGGCCGGGTCAAGCTGGTCAACGGGGTGCATTGGCAAGCGGACGCCATGGACAACGCCCTGGCCCTGGCCCTCAGTCAAATCGACGGCAAGAACGGGCTCAACTTCAGAAAAGGCCCTTTTGCCGTTCGGAAAAACTGGGAGGCCCACAAGCACCATATCATCAAAATCGGCATTTTTGCCGGTATTCTGCTGCTGATGCTCCTGATGAATGTTCTCCTCGAAACCCATGTCACTCAAAAAAAGCTGGACAACCTGGATCGGCAGATCACCCGAATTTTCAAGTCCACCTTCCCCGATGTTCAGCGGATCGTGGACCCGGTGCACCAGATGGGCATCGCCATGGACGAGTTGCGAAAGGACACCTTCCTGCCGGGAGATTCGGAAACCCATGTGCGGGCCATCGATATCCTCAACGAAATCAGCAGCCGAATTTCCGACCGGACCGAAGTCGAATTCACCCGCCTGGTAATCGACGAAGACACGGTACTGATCTCCGGAGACACCGACACCTTCCATGCGGTGGATGAGATTCAGAACCAGCTGGAAGGGTCCGCCCTTTTTCAGAAGGTGACCATCAGCTCAACCAACAAAGACAAAAACGACAACAAGATCCGATTCAAAATGAAGGTGGACCTATGAAGGCGCTCAACCGATTCAGCAAACGGGAACGATACGCCGTATATGCGGCGGCGGCATTTATCTGTCTCTATGTGGTCATCGAATTCATGGTCACCCCCTTTCTGGAGCGGCGGGACCGGGCCGAGCGGATGCTTCAGACCAAGCGGGAAACCATTCAGCAGATGCGGACCCTGAAATCCGAATACGAATCCTTGACGGAACAGAACCGGTCCTTCAAGAAATACTTCGCAGACCGGCCGGCGGGCTTCACCCTCTTCTCCTTTCTGGATCAGCTGGCCGGCGAGGCCGGCGTCAAAGACAATATCGCCTACATGAAGCCATCCAAATCCCGGCCGAAGAACAGCCCCTTCAATGTCTCCCTGGTGGAGTTGAAGCTTCAGGGCATCAACATGAAGCAGTTGACCCCCTACCTTCATAAAGTGGAAACCTCCACATACATGGTTTTCATCCGCCGGATTTCCATCACCAAGACCGGCAAGGAGGGCCTGATCGATGCGGTGGTTCAGGTGGAAACCTTTGAGGCGTAAGGATTATCCCCCGAGGGCGACGAATCCGACAGGACTGATGGACCGGGATTGATTCGACATGATGCGAATACCGAAAAAAGGGGTATTTTACGCCCTGTACACCCTGGTTGTGCTGGCGGTTTTTCTCTACCTCCTGTTTCCCTCGGAAGAGATCAAGAAATACCTGGCATTCAAGGTCAGCACCGCCAGACCCGGGTATGCGCTCACCATCGATCAGGTCCGTCCCGCGTTTCCGCCGGGCCTTCGACTGGAGTCGGCGGACCTGCGGGAGGGGGAGAACCCGGTCCTGACCATCGATGAGATACGGATCTCTCCCCGGTTGCTGTCTCTTCTGGGTCCCGAACCCACCGTCGACTTCACCGGACGCCTCTATTCCGGAATTTTTCGGGGAAACGGCAGCCTTCTTAAAGGGAATTCAGAAATCGAGGGCCCGGACCGGATTCGAGTGGATGCGGACCTCACCGATATTCACCTGGAGGAGATCGAGCCGCTCCGGAACGTGTCCATCCATTCAGTGTCCGGAAACTTGACGGGAAAGCTTCGGTACTTAGGCAACCCGTTTTCCTCCACAGCGGAGGCCGACCTGAATTTGGCCGACTGCACGATCGAGTTCGGGACCCCGCTGTTCAACCTCGCCCAGATCTCCTTTGCCGCCATCGATGCCAAGCTCACCCTTCAGGATATGAAACAGCTGGAGGTGAAAGAGTGCGTTGCCAAGGGAAGCCAGCTCGGCGGGGATGTCTCCGGGGCCGTTACCTTGAGAGACCCGCCTGAGAACAGCGCCCTGAATCTCTCGGGCGCCGTGAAGCCCCATGCCTCTCTCGTTGCCAAACTGGGGGAGGGTGTGGTATCCCTTCTATTCAGAAAAAACCGCGGGGAAACCGCCTTTCCGTTTCGCATCACCGGGACCCTCGCACAGCCGCAATTCGCGCTACAATAGAGGACAATTATGTTTTCTGAAAAGCAATATATCACCTTATTCAATATCCTGTTCATCACCCTGGCCGCCTATCTCGGGGTCGCCGGTTTGTACACGTCCGTGACCGCCGGCCTCGAGTTCGAGGATGTGGCCGAAGCCTCGGTCCATCGATCCATGACCCGGGAAGAGGCCCCCTCCCGGCCCCTGTCCGACTATATCACCATTGAAAAACGGAATCTTTTTAAAACCGGGGATGCGGTCAAACCCGTAACCGCCCCCGAACCGCCCCCTGAGATCGACACCCTGAAGCAGACCGAGTTGAAGCTTCGACTGTGGGGCACCGTCACCGGCGACAAGGACCGGGCCTATGCGGTAATCGAGGAGGAAAAAAAGCGGGCACAGAACCTGTTCCGGGAAGGCGACACCCTGGAGGGAGCAACGGTGAAACAGATTCTGAGAGAGAAAATCGTCCTCAGCGTCAACGGCAAAGACGAAATCCTGAGCATGGAAAAACCGCCTAGCGCTGAAAACCCGAGTCTTTCCCGGGCCATGCCTGCGGCCGGCGGCGCTCCAAATCCGTTCGCCCAGGCCGCGGATGAATCGGCCCCTTCCGGCTCCAAGCGCATCGCACTTGAGCGCGCCGAAGTCGAGGACGCGGTCAACAACGTCAACACCCTCATGCGGCAGGCCAGAATCCGACCCCATTTTAAGGACGGAAAACCCGACGGCTTGACCCTCTCCCGCATTCAACGGGATTCCATCTTCACCAAACTGGGGCTTCGCACCGGCGACGTGATCGTGGGGGTCGACGGCCAACAGATCGAATCGGTGGACGATGCGCTGAAATTCTACAACAGCCTCAAATCCTCGCCCAATGTTCAGTTGCAGATCCGCAGAAGAGGACAGCTCCAGAACATCGACTATGCCATCGAATAATCCGGCTTCATGACCGATCCCGACTTTGGAACCCCTTATCGGAACAGGAGCTCACGCGAGACTATTATGATTTGCTTTATCCTTCGCTTTCTTCGAACATTTCTCGGATCTATCTTGTTGATCTGGTTCATTCTTTTCACCGCCGCGCCTTCATCCCTGGCCCAAAACGCCGATGGCAACGGCAAGGCGGAACGGTTCGTCTCCATCGATTTCAACGATGTGGACATCAATGTCTTCATCAAATTCATCAGCGAACTGACCGAAACCAACTTTATCGTGGACCGCCGGGTTAAAGGAAAGGTCACTATCATCTCTCCTTCAAAGATTTCGGTCAAGGAAGCCTACCGGGTGTTTGAATCGGTGCTCGAAGTCCATGGATTCACAACGGTGGAATCGGGGGAGGTGACCAAAATCGTGCCGGCCCCGGACGCCCGCACCAAGAGCATTCAGACCCTGATACGCCAGGAACATGCACCGGTATCCCCGGACGACAAGGTGGTGACCCAGATCATCCCCCTGCGGTATGCGGAGCCCAACGACATCAAGCGGCTGTTTGCGCCCTTGATTTCCAAGAGCAGCGTGATTCTGGCCTATGAACCCACCAACATGCTCATCGTCACCGATGTCTATTCCAATATTCAGCGCCTGCTTCACATTCTGAAAACCATCGACGTGGTCGGAATCGGCCAGGAAATTTCCGTCATTCGGCTCCTCAATGGAGACGCCACCAAAATGGTCCGGGTGTTGAGTTCGATCTTTCAGGCCCAGCGGACCGCCAAAAAAGGGGCCCCCGCACCGATTACCGATCCGGTCAAATTCGTGGCCGACGAGCGCACCAATTCCATCGTCCTTCTGGCCAGCGAAGTGGATACCATGAACATCAAACGGTTGATTCAGCAGCTCGATTTGGAACTGCCGCCGGGAAAAGAGAAAATCCACGTCTATTATCTGGAACATGCCACCGCCGAAGAACTGGCCCAGACCCTTCAGGCCCTGGCGACCGGAAAAACGGCGAAACCGACCGAGGGAAAGGCGGAAAGCCCGGTCGTCTCCGAAAACGTCAAAATCTCCGCCGACAAGCCCACCAACAGCCTGATCATCATGGCGGAAAAAGACGAATACACCGTGGTCGAATCCATCATCAAGCAGCTGGACATCCCCCGGGCCATGGTCTATATTGAAGCCCTGATCATGGAGGTGGACGTCACCAAGCAATTCAGTCTCGGCACCGAATGGATCGGCGGCGGAAAGGTCGAATACGGCAGCGACAAGGATGCCTGGCTCGGCAGCGGATGGTCCGGCCCCGGGGATTCCGGGTTCTCCAATATCGCCGGCGTGGCGGGCGCCGCCACCGCAGGCGGGCCGGTATTGTTGCCCCCGGGTTTTTCCCTCGGGGTTTTCGGAGAATTCATCGAAATCGCCGGGGTGAAATTTCCCAACCTTTCGGCCGTGATTCAGGTCTTTCGCAGAAATCAGTTTGCCCACATCCTTTCCACACCGCAGTTGCTGACCACCGACAATGAGGAGGCCAGCATTACGGTAGGCAGAAACATTCCGTATCAGACCAAAACCGGCACCACCGCCACATCCGAAACTTATAACACCTATGAATACCGGGACGTGGGCATCTCGTTGAAAGTCACCCCGCAGATCAGCAAAGACCGGCTGATCCGGTTGACCCTGGAGCAGGAGGTATCCAGCATCGTCAGCGGCACTCAGGTCGATGAAAGGCCCACCACCCAGAAGCGAACCGTCAATACCACCGTCATCGTCAACGACGGCAATACCATCGTGATCGGCGGGCTGATCGAAGACCAGTTTAATGATTCGACCAATAAAATCCCCTGCCTCGGGGATATACCGGGGCTCGGATGGGCCTTCAAATCCATGGGGCGAGACCGGCGAAAGACGAATCTCTATATCTTCCTGACGCCTCATGTGCTCAAGAGTCATGAGGAGGCCACCGAACTTTATAAAACCAAAAAAGAACAAATTGACAAGATCGAAGAGCAGGAAGGCATCAAACTCTATCAGCGCTACTTCGACCAATCCGACTCCACCTACACCATTCCCGATTTCATCGAATAAGGTGGATGCCTGCGCGTTTCGATCGGATCAGCAAGCGAGAAGATTATGCAACCCCTATCGGAAATATTGAAAACCCGGGCCGGAATCACCGAGGAAAATTACCAGGAGGCCCAGCGGATTAAAAAGGAAAAAGGCGGAAGCCTCGGGGACATCCTGGTAAGAAAGAAATTCGTCACCGAAGACCAGCTTCTCGATGCTATGAGCCGCTTGTACGGGCTGCCCTTATGGGATCAGCTTCCCCTCAACCAGAATGAAAGCGACATCATTCGGGATGTGCCCATCCAGTTCCTGAAAAAATACTTCATGGTCCCTCTGGAGGTGGACACCAACGGCGACGGCAGAAAGAAAGCGGGCCTGAAACAGAAACCAGGTGCGGACGGCTCGCCCAAAACCGAACCGCCGGCCGACAACGAGCCCGAAGACCGCCGGCATCGAAAATACATCATCGCCGTCAATGACCCGGCCGGCTTTCAGCCGGTGGACGATCTGATTCGAATCATCGGCTCGGACGATTATGAAATGGTGTTGGCCACCCGGGAATCGATCCTGTCGGCCATCAACATCGCCTACGACCTGAACCGGGATTCGGCTGAGCAACTGGTCCAGGACATGGAAGACAATGATTCCATGATCATTTCCGATATCGAGGGAACCGCGGACCTGCTGGACGATACCAGCGACGCGCCCATCATCAAGCTGGTCAACCACATCATCTCGCAGGCGGCCAAGGCGAGGGCCAGCGACATTCACATCGAGCCCTACCAGGAACGGTTCAAGGTCCGGTACCGGGTGGACGGCATCCTGTATGATCTCCTGACCCCGCCCAAGTCGATTCAGGCGGCCCTGATCTCCCGCATCAAGGTCATGTCCAACATGAACATCGCCGAAAAGCGGCTGCCCCAGGACGGCCGGCTTCAGGTCAAGATCGGGGATCAGGACATCGATGTGCGGATCTCCACCATCCCCACCTCTTTCGGTGAACGGGTGGTGCTTCGGCTGCTCAACAAATCGAATTCCCTGCTGGAGCTGTCCGAACTGGGGCTGGCCCCGGATCGCCTCGCCCGGCTCAAAAAGCTGATCACCTCTCCCAACGGCATCATCTTGATGACCGGCCCCACGGGGAGCGGAAAAACCACCAGCCTTTATGCCATTTTATCCCACATCAACCAACCGGACATCAATATCATCACCATCGAGGACCCGGTGGAATACCAGCTCAGGGGCATCAGCCAGATTCAGGTCAACCCCAAAATCGATCTGACCTTCGCCCGAGGGCTGCGATCCATCGTACGCCAGGACCCGGACGTGATTCTGGTAGGGGAAATCCGGGACAAGGAAACCGCCGAAATCGCGGTCCAGTCGGCCTTGACCGGCCACCTGGTCTTTTCCACCCTTCACACCAACGACTCCGCCAGCGCCATCACCCGACTGGTGGATATCGGGGTGGAGCCCTTCCTGATCTCCTCGTCGGTGATCGCGGTGGCGGCCCAACGGCTGGTCCGGGTTCTCTGCACCGAGTGCAAAGAGGCTTACATTCCCGACGACATCATGCTGGAAGGAATCGGCATCACCCATGAGCAGCTCAACCACCATACCCTTTACCGGGCCCGAGGCTGCCCGACCTGCTTTCATACCGGATACCGGGGCAGGGTGGCGATTCTGGAGATCATGGAACTGGATGAACGGCTCAAGAGCGTGGTATTGAAAACCTATGATTCCAATGTCATCAAAAACGAGGCCAAAGGGATGGTCACCCTGCGCCAGGCCGGTCTTCAAAAAATTCTCGACGGCATGACCACCATCGAAGAGGTACTCCGGGTGACCCAGCAATGATTCGATTTTTCGCTCATCATTTTAACCGACGCAGAAGGCCGAAAATCATTTCGGCCTGTTTTGCCCGCTTCATTCTGGTGTTGACCGTTTTCGGGTTTTGCGGCTGCGCCGGCTTGACCGAGAATCAGACCCCGGCCTCCCCCGCCGAAGAAAACCCGACCTCGGGCTTGAGCTCGCCCCTGGCCTTTTTTCGAAAATACATCTCCTCCGCCGACGGAGACCGCTGCCCCATGCACCCGTCCTGCTCCACCTACAGCAGCGAAGCTTTTCAAAAGCACGGCCCCATTCTCGGCTGGATCATGACCACCGATCGACTGATGCGGTGCGAACGGGACGAACTCGACCGCTCCCCCCGAATTCAAAAGGGAGGACAGGTCTACTGCCATGATCCCGTCGAAAACAATGACTTCTGGTGGTAGCCATGACCCGGAAATTCGATCTGCCGGGGCTTGTGGTCCCGCATCGCCGGAAGATTTCACTTTTTTGCCTGGTATTTTGGGCTGCCATCGGGGGCGCGACCACCGCCCTCGCAGAATCGCTGGTGGTGGATGGGGACCGCCAGTTCCAATTCGCCGAGCGGCTCTTTGCCGAAGAAAAATATTCACGGGCGATCGGGGAATATGAACGTTTTATCTATTATTTTTCGGATGACGAGCGCATTCTCCAGGCCCGGTATCGGATCGGTCTGGCCTATTTCAACAGCGAAAAATACCGGGAAGCGATTACCGCCTTTCAGGAGCTGATCGACACCGATTCCGGAGAACCGCTTTCCCTGAACCATCCGATCACCCGGGCCTATTTTCGAATCAGTGAAGCGTACCTGAAGCTGAACGCGCCGGGTCAGGCCTCGGCCACCCTGCGCAACCTGGTCCTGCTGACGGAAAACAGCGCGGTGGAGGATGAAGCCTTGTACCGCACCGGATGGATTTTTCTGGAAGCGGGCGCCTGGGACCGAAGCACCGCCTTTTTCGATCAGATCAGCGAAGAAAACCGGCGGGAATACCGATTGCAAACCCTTTCTGAAGAGATGGAACGGATCGAGGATATACCCCGGAAAGATCCGACCCTGGCCGGGGTTTTGTCGATCATCCCCGGCGCCGGATACCTTTACGGCGAACGGTACCGGGATGCGCTGACCGCTTTTTTGTTGAACGGCGGCCTCATGGCCTCGGCCTATTTCGCCTTCGACAATGAGAATCCCGCCCTGGGGGCGGTAATCTCCTTTGTGGAACTCGGCTTCTATACCGGGCAGTTCTACGGCGCCATAAGCAGT
>CAZNLT010000151.1:0-14142 GCA_964573705.1 uncultured Desulfobacterales bacterium | reverse complement strand
CCGCCAGCCGGTCCAGGGCCATGAGCGGATAGCGGAGGTAGGGAAGGACGTCGAAGACCAGCACCAGGTCGAACCGGCCCAGCATCACCTCGGATGCCTCGAAGATGCTCATCCGGACCCGCCGGCATCGGACCGGGTCATACCCCAAGGCCTCACGACAGAGATCGAAGGTCGCCCAGGGCCGAGGCGCTTGTCCATCACCGGCTCGTCGATAAAAACTGAAATCATCGATGGCAACGGCCTCCTTCGCCCCCCGGCGGAGGGCTTCGAAGGTCCAGTAGCCGTCCAGGGCGCCCACGTCCAGTACCCGCTTGCCCTCGAGCCGCTCGGGCAGGCCAAAGGTTTCCGGGTGGCGCGGAGCCGTTCCCGGAGTGACCACCCCGTCGGGCAGAGGAATCCGGTGGTGCCAGACCGACAGCTCCCGGACCCGCTCGACCACCGGCCGGTCCGGTCCCGGGATCACCGCGTCCCGGTCCGTCGCGGTGGGCACCGAAATCGCGGCGGCCGCCGTCCGGCCGTCATCCGCGCCGCACCATCGCCGCCACATCTCCCGGAAGGCGGTCTCCATGTGCCGGGCGAACCCATCGGCGTCACACAGGGACGAATCCCGCATCCGGTCCCGGAGGTTTTCCCGGAGCCGATTCAGGCGGGCCGTGTCCCGGGCCAGATTGGCCGCGATGCTCACATACCCCTCGGGATCGTCTGCCACCAGGTCGGACAGGCCCACCCGCTCGAGAAGGCTCGCCCCCACCCGCCCCGAATGGCGGTCGCCCCGGAGCGTCACCACCGGGACCCCCATCCAGAGGGCCTCGCAGGTGGTGGTGGTCCCATTGTAGGGAAACGGGTCCAGGGCCACGTCCACCTTGCCGTAAAGGGCCAGGTGCTTCTGCTTGGATGGAATCCGGGATCGGATCTCCACCCGGTCCGGATCGATCCCCTCTTCCTGAAAAATCGACATGAGATCATCCCCGGCTCCCTTTTCGCTGGTGTAAACCTGCTTGATGAGCAAACGGGAACCCGGCACCGAATTGAGGACTTCCGCCCACGTGCGGATCACCCTTCGCGTCACTTTGGCCATGTTATTGAAGGAGCCAAACGTTACATGGCCGGCAGTAGCAGCGGGATGAGGCCGGGACACGGCCGGCGCGTCCAGGGGCGGGCCATAGCAGAGAAACCCCTCGGGCAGCCGGACCAGGGCTTCCGTGTAAGAACGATCGGCCGTTTCCGGGTCGGCCACCACATCGGTGATCCGGTAGTCGATGGCCGTCAGGCCGGTGGTGTTGGGATACCCGAGCCAGGTCACCTGGACCGGGGCCGGCTTCATGGCGAAGATCATGAGCCGGTTCTGGGAGGTGTGGCCCGAAAGGTCCACCAGAATGTCGATCCCATCCCGCCGGATCTGCTCGGCAATTTCATCGTTCCGCATTCCCACCACCGATCGCCAGACATCGGCCAGGGAGCGAAGCCGGCCGGTGGTCCAATCCGGACGGACGACATCGGCGTAACAGAAGACCTCCACCGCCCGGCGGTCGTGGGCCGACAGGAGCGGCTCGAAAAAGTAGCTCACCGAATGAGTCCGGAAGTCCGGAGACACATAGCCGATCCGGAGCCGACGCAGGGGGTCCCGGGAATTGGCATGGGGCGGCTGCCCCTCCCTCGAGGATGCAGCGTGTCGCTCGTCCCATCGGACGCTTTCTTCATAAATCTCGGCCGGACCGAACCGGGGGATGTAGTTCATGCACAACAGGAGGTTGGAATGGGCCATCTGGTAGTTGGGACGGGCTTTCAACGAGCTCTGGAAGGCCTCGACGGCATCTTCCATCCGCCCCAGTCGCTGGAGAGAGGTCCCCAAGTTGTTATGAATTTCAGCATTATCAGGCTGAATCTCCAACGCCCTCCGGCAAACGGCCACCGACTCATTGAGCTTTCCTCGCCGTTTCAGGACATTGCCCAGATTGCAATAGGCATTGACATATTCGGGATTGATCTCAAGCGCCCGGCGATAGACTGACTCAGATTCATCAAGCTTGCCCTCGTCGAGGAGAACGATGCCGAGGTTGCTCAGGGCCTCTACATAGTCCGGATTGATTTCCAGAGCCCGACGATAGGCCGCCTCGGCCGCCTTGAGCCGTCCCTGTCCTTTTAAGACATTGCCCAGATTGTTGTGGGCATCGAGGAAATTCGGATTGATGGCCAGGGCTTTCCGGGCCGCCGCCTCGGCCTCGGCCAGCCGTTTTTGCATCTGAAGGGCGGCGCAGAGGTTCGAATAGAAAACGTGATTCTCCCCGTGAACCGATATCGCCCGCTCAATATAGGAGACGGCTGTTTCAAAATCTCCGTTCCGATAAGCGATGACCCCGAGGAGATGAAGAGCGCCGGCGTGCTGGGGCGCAAGCCGCACCACCGTCTTAAACCGCTCCACGGCCCGGCTCAGATCTCCGGCGTGGTAAGCCTTCATCCCGTCAGCGTAAGTCGTATCCACCCGGTGGGGCCCATTAGCCGCCTGGTTTGGATGAGAGTTTGCGGTAAGCTTATGTCTCATACAGGCTTTCTCCGGCCATGAGCAATGCCTCGGCATTGAGCAACGGACTGAGGAGTTTCGGTCAATTTCCAGCCCCGGCATTCGGCGAATCCGGCCGCCGCCAGCATGTGAATCAGGCAATTAACCGTAGGCGCCCACAAGCCCGAGGCATTGCCCGCATATTCCCCATTCGGGTAATGCTCAATAATCATATCCCCGTCGGGATATCCATGGGTCACGCCCCCGCGATAAGGGCTGTAGTCATCGGCCACCGCCGTCTCCACCCAGATCTCCCCGGCACAGACCGCGGCCAGTCGATCAAGAACGAACAGCGGATATCGCACCCTAAGGAGGACATCGTCACAGACAACCACGTCAAACCGGCCCAAGCCCGCATCGAGTATCTCGGAAATCGGCATTTCCACCCGTCGGCATCGCTTGGGATCAATTCCCAGAAGCTCCCGACAAAGGTCAAATGATGCCCCCCTGGGATCCGTCACCATTTCCTTTGGGTAAAGCTTGAAGTCGTCCACGGCCACCACTTCCCTGGCCCCCCGTCGGATGGCTTCAAAGGACCAGTAACCGTCCCGGGCCCCCACGTCCAGAACCCGTTTTCCAGAGAGATCAGCGGGAAGACCATAGGCTTCCGGACGAAGGGGAAACCGGCCCGGAGTGACCACCCCACCCGGCAAGCTGATCCGGTGAAACCAAACCGGAATCGACCGGACCCGTTTTTCCACATTGGCCTTCACAGTGGCCGGTGCGGCCGGCCGGGCCGGCGTCTTTTGAACCGCCGGTTGCCGAGCCCGCTCGGCGCACCACCCTCGCCAGACTCCCCGAAGCCCGTCGATCATCTCCCGGGCAAACCGAGCCGGATCGCAAATGGAAGAGGCGGTCATCCGATCCCGCATTTCCCACCGGAGCGTGTCCAGGTGCGCTGAATCCCCGGCCAGGGCCGCCGCGATTTCCACATAGGCTTCGGGCGTGGGAGCAACCCATTCATCGAGCCCCATTCGGGACAGGATGCTCAACCCCACCCGCCCGGCATGGAGCGTCCCGATCAGCCCCACCACCGGCACACCCATCCAGAGGGCCTCGAACGTGGTGGTGGTCCCGTTGTAGGGAAACGGGTCCAGGGCCACATCCACCCGGTTGTAAACGGCCAGATGATCCCGGCGGGCGGGGACCGCCTTTTCCATTTGAATCCGGTCCGGGGGAATCCCCGCCTCTGAAAAGAGGTCCCGGTACCGCCGTCGCGTGGCTTTGCTCGACAGGGCCTTTTGCTTGAGCAGAAGCCGGGACCCTTCAACCCGCTGAAGGATTCTTGCCCAGACCGCCACCACCTCGTCGGTCACCTTGGCCAGGTTATTGAACGACCCAAAGGTGATCCGGCCACTCTCCCGGCAAGGGGGCGGCGCCACCGGCGGAGCATCCGGTGGCGGGGTATAGCAGAGAAACCCGCCGGGCAATCGAATCAGTGTCTCCGTGTAAAGCCGATCCGAAGCTCCAGGCGGGTCAGCCACCGCGTCGGTGATCCGGTAATCCATCGCCCGCATCCCGGTGGTGTTCGGATAGCCCAGCCAGGTCATCTGGACCGGAGCCGGCTTTCGGGCGAAGACCAGCAGGCGGTGCTGGGAGGTGTGACCGGCCAGGTCGATGAGGATGTCGATCCCGTCCTGGCGAATCTGCCAGGCCAATCGATCATCCGGCCATCCCACGGTGGCCCGCCAGAGATCGGCCAGGGAATGGAGATGCTGGGTATTCCGGTCCGGGCGGACCACATCGGCGTAGCAGACCGTCTCAATCGCCGCCGGGTCCCGGTTCGACAGAAAGGCCTCCACGAAATAACTCACCGAATGCACTCGAAAATCCGGTGAGATCAGCCCGACTTTCAGCTTACGCCCAGGGTCGGGATGATTGGCGTGAGTCGGTATCTGATGGGCCAGGGGAACAGCGTGCGCCTCATCCCAGCGACGGCTTTCAGCCAGCATTTCATCCCCGGAAAACCGGGGGCTGTAATTCATGCAGAAGACCAGGTTCGATCGGAGGACCGCCATGTCCGGCCGGAGCTTCAAAGCTTGTCGGTAATCGCCGATGGCCGCTTCCAGGAGTCCCTGCTCCATTCGGACGTTACCCATGTTGTTGTGAAGCTCGGCGAGCTCGGGCCGCAGCGACAAAGCCTTGCCATAAGCCTCGGCCGCCTCATCAAGCTCCCCCCGGTCCTTATGAACATTGCCCAAATTGTTATAGGCTTCGGCGAATTCAGGCCGGATGGAAATGGCCGCCTGGTAGTATTCGATGGCCTTTTTCGGCTGACCCCAATCTTTATGGACATTGCCCATGTTGACGTGAGCCTCGGCATAGTCGGGTTTGAGATCGATGGCTCGCTGGTAGCTCCGCTTCGCATCCCGAAGGCGGTTCGACCCCTGAAGGGCAATACCGAGGTTTAAATGGATGATTGGATTGGCCGGATCCAGAGCCATGGCCCGTTCGAATTGAAGAATCGCTGAATCGAACCGGCTCATCTTCCGCAGAGAAATCCCCATCATGAAGGGGACATCCGGCGAACGGGGGGCTTCCTTTGCAAGCTCTTGATACTTCCGCAGCGCGCCGGAATGATCCCCGCGCTTCCCCAGATCGATGGCATCCTTAAACCGAGGGCCCAGTGCCGGTGGAAGCGGTTGTTTGCCGGCTTGCAATGCCTGGCGGGACCACTCCTGAAAAAGATCTCGGTAGGCGGATTCCACTGATTCGGCAAACCCCTTGCCGTCCATCAAGGGGCTGGATTCCATTCGGGCGCGGAGCTCAGAACGAAGATCCGCCAGTTTCCGCCGGTCATTCACTAACTCGGCTGCAAGCGATACATATTCCGTGACATCGCAAGCAATCAGCGATTCCAGCCCGATTCGGGTGAGGATGGAAGCTCCCACACGGGCCGCATGTCGATCTCCCGCCAGGGTTACCACCGGCGCTCCCATCCAGAGGGCCTCGCAGATCGTGGTGGTGCCGTTGTAAGGAAAGGTGTCCAGAACAATGTCCACCTGACCCAGAAAGGCGAGATAATCCCGCTTGCTGCTCATCCGGTCCACGATCTTTACGCGATCGGCCACACCGCCGGCGGCGAGCTGGTCAAGCAGAGCCTGCTCCCGCGCCTCACTCTTCCCTGGCTGGACCTTCTTGATCAACAAACGGGATTGAGGCACCCGGCGAAGCAAATCCGCCCAGGCATCGACAGCGGCCGAGCTGACCTTGGAAAGGTGGCTCAACGTCGCGAAGGTGATTTCTCCGTCATCCCCGGCCGGCAGGGGCCCCACCGCCGGCGCATCGGTGGGGGGCTGAAAGCAGAGGAATCCGTTGGCCAGCCGGACCAGCCGCTCTGTTGACCAGTTGTCCGCCTTTCCGTCCAAAGGATCAGCCGTCGCATCAGTAAAACGGGCATCAATGGCCTTAACACCGGTTGTGCCGGGATAGGCCAGCCAGGATACCTGAACGGGCGCCGGTTTCCGGGCAAAGGTCAATAAACGCGTTTCTCCGGTATGGCCCACCAGATCCACCAGGACATCGATCCGATTCCGTCGGATTTGGGCCGCCAGGCGCTCGTCCGACCACCCCGCGATGCTGTACCACTCATCAGATAGCGCCCGAAACCGTTCAGTCACGCTATCGGGTCGGGAGAGGTCGGCATAGCAAACCACTTCCACCGCCTCCCGATCATGGGATTGCAGGAGGGGCTCCAGGAAATACGCCACCGAATGTTGACGAAGATCCTGGGACAAGTATCCCACCCTCATCCGCCGGTCCGGATTCCGGTCGTTAAGATGGGGCTCCACGGCCCCAGCGAGTGGATCGGCATGGCGCTCACCCCATTGACGGCTCTCCCGATAGATCGTTTCCGAATCGACATCGGGCAGATACACCATGCAGAAAATGAGATTGGAGTGGGCGTTTCCATAGCCCGGCTTCAGGGTTATGGCCCGTCGGAAGGCATTCACCGCTTCCGCCGGTCTCCCGCCGGCAAACAACGACAATCCCAGGTTATTATGAACCTCCGCCAGATTCGGCTTCGCTCGAAGGATTCGCCGATATTCCGCCACGGCCCGATCAATCCAGCCCTTTTCCTGATAGATGTTGCCCAGACCGATTCGAGCGCCGATATGGGCCGGCACTTCCTTAAGTACCGATTCATAAACCGCCTGCGCTTCATCTGTACGCCGAAGCGCCCGCAGCACACCGCCCAGATTGGTTCGGGCTTCCGCGAAGCGGGGATTGAGGTCCAGTGCATTGCGGAATGCCTTTTCGGCCTTTTCCAATTTCCCCAGGCGATTGAGCGCGATCCCCAGGTTGTTATGCCCCTCCATCAAATCCGGGTTGAGGCTCACGGCCTGCTCGCATCGTCTTGCGGCAATGTCCCAACGGTTCAGCGCCTGATAAGCCAGCGCCACATTGGAATAATAGGCCGGGCTGGCCGGGCTGATCTCGATGGCCCGCTCAATGAGCCGAACCGCCTCGCCGGACCGCCCCTGCTGAAGCTCGATGACCCCGGACAGGTGCAAGGCCTCGGCATGACGTGGGTTCTGAGCGAGGATTTGCTGATAAATTTTTCGAGCACCCGCCAGATCGCCCCGCTGATGAGCGGCCCTTCCTTGCTCAACAGCTTTCCCCATAGGGTCGGGTCCCTTGACCGGACCCACTCTTTCAGGCCGCGCTAAATCCCCAGCCACACTCTCACCTTCATCAATGGCTTTCTGAAAAATTGGAGTCCCAAGGCCGTTTCGGGGCCGGTAATCCGGGCGACGCCCCGTTGCCCCGGCATCACCGCCGTCTCCTCCGCCCAGACCCCCTCGGCCAGCACGGAGGGAATCTGCTCATCAGACACCCGCACATCGAATCCCAAGCGCTCCACTTTCGCCGGAATGGACTTCAGGGGGGCGGAGTCCAGGCGAACCAAGGTTTCGGCTCCCACTGAAACCAGCCCCGCATCGGTAACCGGCACCATCATCTGTAACTTTGTATTCGTTGGCTCCGCGATGCTTAAAACCATCTCCCCGGTCTTGAGGGCCGCCCCAATCAGCGCATCAGGGTCATCGAGGACCACGATACCGGCCTTTTCGGTCCGGACCTCCGAAAGCGCAAGCTGACTTTCGATAAAGCTCACATCCGATTGTTTCCGCTGAACTTCCAGCTTCTGGACCGGGATCTTGGCCCTTGCCTCCTGGTCGTCGTAGGCCGCTCCTTCCAGCCGGGCCAGCTCGGCCTGAGCCACGGCCACCGCCTGCCGGGCCTCATCAAGTCGTTTTTCCATCACCCGGGTATCATATCGGAAGATCACCTCGCCTTCATCGACCGTCTCACCCGGAGAGACGATCAGCTCATCGACGATCCCATCAAACGGCGCAAACACATAGTAAGGATGGTCCGGCACAACCTGAACCGGGGCGTTGATCCGTGCGTGAACCGGGATAAACATCAGGGCGATAAGGGCTATGACCAGCAGGGCGGCAACCCGTTTGCCGGCGCCTTCCGCCCGCTTTTTTTTCCTCGGGATGGTCAGGGCGTGGCCGAAAAAAATCGACGCCCGGCTCAAGAGGCGAATCTCCTCGGGGTTCCAGTCCCGATCTTTCCAGCGTTCCAGCCAGAGAGCATACCGGGGCGCGCCGCCACCGACCGATGGCAATGGCAACCAGAGGACTCGGGTCCCATTCATCGCGTCCAGGACCTCCGGCAGCTTTGTCACATCAAGCTCCTCGGGGAGATCGTCCCTGGCAAGCACCCGGGGCTCCGGATTATCGCCGAATCCCCTACGAACCTCGTGAACCGCCTGGGAAAAGGCATTGTCCTGGGATGGCTCGAGATCACCCGATATGCAGTAGATTCGGCGTCTCCCGGTAATGGGCACCAGGACGGCCCGCTCGGTCCGGGCCAACGTGTGAATCTGGTTGACGATCAGGTTGGCCGCCTTGCTGAGCGTCGAGGCTTCCATGGCGGCCGACGCCAGGTTGGTCAAACGGGCAAGGACCGTGTTAACCGCTTGAGTCTGAGCCGCCGACGGCCCGGCGGACTGTCCGCCGGCCGGTGCCGCCGCCCCTCCGGCCGAAATTCTTCCGATCGGCTTACTCGGCTCCATATTCAAGCACCCCCTTCATGCCGGGCAAGAGCCCGACCCGACGGGCATCCCGCGCCCCCACCGACCAGAAAACCTTGATGGTGTTGCTCCGGACATCCACCTGGGGCGAAAACACCGTCACCTTGGCGGTAACCGATTCACCGAGGTCCGGAAACCTGAGCGACTGCTTGTCGCCCGCCTTCATGGAAACCGCCACATCAGCGGAAATGTCGGCGACAACCCGGAGCTTCCGCGGATCGTAGATTTCCACCACCGGCTGGCCCGGCTGAACCCATTCATGGGGTTGAATATGTCGGGTTACCACCGTCCCGGAAAAGGGCGCCCGGACCTGAGCCCGATTGATCTGGCTTTCAACGATCTCGATCTCCTTGGCGTTGACCTTAAGATCCATCTCCGCTTTGGCCAGCTCCTCGTCGGTGGCCAGCCCCTTTTCGTTCAACCGGGTCAGATTTTCCACCAGAATCTCAAGATAAGTCCGGGTGGCCCCCAGCCGCTCCCGGTGCAACAGCCGATCCTGGTGATAGACCTCCGCCAGAACCGCCCCGTTCTTGACCGGATCGCCCACATCCACCTCGAGGTAGGTGAGCACCCCTTCGAGCTCCGCGGCCAGCACCGCCCGGCTTTCCGCCTCGACCACCACCGGATACTGCTCCGCCGCCGCATTCACGGCCGAAAGGATCAATCCAATGGCAACTGTCACTGTCCATCGTGTATTCATGCTATAATGTCCCTTCATGCCCTGACGTTCGGTTGGAATCAGTGAAGCACCCGTGGACCAGGTGGCCGGGACGCCTGAACCTTTGTTCCCCCAAAAAGGCCGTCCAAATCCCAACCGGCTTTCCGGACCGTCGCCTTTAACAGCTCTCCAAAGGTATGGATAAATTGACCGTTGACCCCGAATTCAAGGGCCTTGCCGCCGGCGGTGACCAAACAAAGGATATCCCCCCCCTTTGGCCCTTCCTTCACCCGCACACCGGTCAGAAGCTGGACCGCCTCGCCAAGTGGAAATCGCATCTCGCCTTCCGCGTATGCCTGCCCGAAGTTGGCCCCACTCATGGCCTGCTGGCGCTCGAAATCAAGAACATCTTTCGCCACATGCCCCTTGTCCGGCTCACGCTGATTAAAATCGGCTTCCAGCAGACGGAGAAGCACGGGCCACAATACACGAACGTATCGACGGGTGACAAAAAATCGGAAAGCCTCTTGTTGCACCGTGTTGAGCCGGAGAATAATCCGATCTTCCTCCGGCAAAAACTGCATGCTGACCTGGTGGATACTCATAAATGCTATTCCCTTACCTTTATACCCCCTCATGAGCACTCAGCAGACCTCCGAGGTTTCCAAATTTTTTTGGAAACCTCGGAAATCTCTATCAGCCCTCAGCCCTCGACGCCCGTGCTCCAATCGGAAAATATGGTGAAGCATTTTCATGCCCGAGGGTGAAGGCGGCGACCGTTCCGATCAGGAGAGTTTATCCCGTGATTCAATCTCTAGATGAAACCCTCGGATGCGAGAAACCGGGTCGTGCCCTGGACCGCCCGATCAAACAGGCTGTGCCTCGGCAAATCAACTCGTACCGAGCATCTGACGCCGTGGGGCAGATTGGCTTGGGGATTGGGGAGATCGAAAATCATGGGAAAATGGGCTTGCCGCGGTCGAACCGGACCTGACTCAGTGGCCTGGGAGAGGATTGGGCCCCCTAAGTAGTCATACAGGGTCTTGTTTGGGAGCTCGTTGACCGGAAAATCATACATTTCTCTAAACCGCCCCGGAAGTGTCCGGGTCTCGAGGTTGTAAAACGTAATCGCCCCGCCAAGAATTTTCTGATCCTTGATATCCCGGTACAATGTCTCTCGGGCATAAGCCCGGACTTCCGCATTCCGGGGATCGCAAACCGTCATCAGATACCGCTTCTGACCGACATACGCCCTCGGCTGTAATGTCTCGTTGATCTCAGCGATCCGACCGGTTATCGGCGCCCGGATTTCCAACTGGCTCAACCCCTCCAGCAGTTTCCGTCTTGACGCGGACAATCTCGCTTCCTCGGCAAGCAGCCAGGTCCGGTATCCGCCTTGTTGTCCTCCGGAGCCGATGAGATCAATGGAAACCCGAATCTGATCCAGCTCGGTTTCCGTCTTGCGCAAATCCTGCTCCAACTGATCGTCTTCGAGGCGAAGCAGCAAATCTCCCTTTTCCACCCACGCTCCAATGTCGGGAACTTCCGAAGCAACCCGACCCCGGTTAGGGGCATCAACGCGGGCAACGTCCGCGTAAAGGAACAGTCCCGGCAGCCTTTCTGAGGCGGCCATGGGGTAGAAAACCGCTCCAATCAAGCAGGCAATCACGAGAAACGTGGTCAAGACCCGGCTTTTCCGCCCCCATTTATCCCGGTTTTTGAGGATGTACCCGATTTCCAAAATAATGGGGAGCATCAACATCACCGTGACGTTCATGGTCAAAATGGCGGCACCCAAAACCTTTCCCAAACGTTGGAAAATGAGAATGCCGATGCTCATGAAGATCACGAAAATATAGATGCCGGTAAACGCGCCAATGACCGCCATGATCCGATACCGCGGATGCTCTTCCGGCTTTTCTTCCTGCCAGTCCACCAGGATCTTGCGCCGAAACCACTTGAACATCTCCTGACCCCGGGTCCGAAGATTGGAGATTCGAAGGTAGTCCATCATCAAGTAATACCCGTCAAATCGCATCAACGGGTTTATGTTGGTCAGCAAGGTGGATACCAGTGAGGCGCCGGACAGATAGAACATCAGGCTCCGGATCATCCCCTCCGGCAGTATCGACCAGAAAAAAATGGCGACACAAGCAACGCAAAGCTCAACCAGCACGCCGGCCGCGCCGATCATCAGCCGGGCCTTCCTCGATGGAAGCTTCCACGCATCAGTCGTGTCCGTGAAAAACATGGGCATGAAAAACATCATGTAAAGCCCCGTGCGTCTCACGTAAACCCCATAATGCTTGGATGCGAAAGCATGCCCGAGCTCATGGAGGACCTTGACTATATAGATGCTGAGAAAAAACCCCAATGCCCCCTTGGGCGTGAACAGATGGCTGACCGAGCGAAGGTAGAGCTCCATCTGTTGAACAGTGAAAACCACTCCCACAATGCCCAGAGTCACATATAACAGAACAAACGGCGGCGACCAGAGCGGCCTGACCCAGGGATACAAGGCCGTTAGTATCCGGTCCGGTCGCAACAGCGGAATCATGAAGAAAAACAATCGGCGGTAAAAGGTGATCTTCTCGACCCGGCTCAGCTTTTTTCCCTCCCGCAATCGAGCGGTTTCCATGGAGATCTCGGGGGGCAAAACCGCCAGCTTCTCCCGCTGAAGCATTTTCAAAAAAGCGATAATATCGTCGGTGGAAGGGCGAAGCGATGAGGTGACCAGGAGCTTGTTGACCGCATCCCGAAGGTTTTGCTCGGTCGCCAGACAAAGAAAAAACTGGGCTTCAGCTTCGCCCAGCTCGAAATGAACCCCCCTGACCACATCCTCCAGGATATAGGTTTCCTTTTCTCCGATATCTGGCGCTCCTTTTCTAAGCACCAGGTCCTGCCGGAGTCCATTCCAGGGAATTTTTAATCCCTCGGTGATCGCCTCGGCAATTCGATCCGCTCTGGACCGAACCGCCTGAAGCTTGAACGGCCGATCTCCTTTTCCGGGGGCTGGATTCATATTCCGCCTCTGTATTTTCGATTGGTCGAGCTGTTTACCCCAACCGGTTAATCACCCGTCCGGCCATGTCACATCGCTAGCTAAGAGCAGAGGCCCATGCCGCGTCCGGTAATCATTCTCCCTCGACGGTCTGCTGCTCTTTTTCCCGCCGCATTCTCAAAAGCCTCTCCATCTGACCCATGGACATCGTCTGCGCATAAATCAGAGGCAGTATCCCACTTCTCCGAAGCTCCAGAAACGCCTCATCCGTCATCTCATTAAGCCGCTTTTCGTTGATGCCGTAGCAGCCTTCAATGTGCTGAGTATCACTTCCACTCTCCCGAATTTTGATATCAAGCGGGCTTAACAGCCCTCGATCCCGAAGATCATCGCTGAATCGCCGGGTGAAATCGACGTATCTCTGGAATTCGGACAGTGTCTTTTGTGCGTTCTCCACCGTTTCGGTGGGGTTTCCGGATTCGTCAAAAAGCGCTTGCCCCTCGGTTTCGGAAACCAGATCGCTCTCCACGTCAATACAGACCATCATGGCATCCCGATCTTCCGCCTTGCCCAGGACAAACGGATGCGTCCGGACCACCGTCGGGACGTAACCGGCATTCCACCTTCCCTCCGAATCCGTGAACAGGTTTTCTCCCCGCTTCAGCCCCAGCAGGGCAAACGGTCGATATCCACCGGTATTTTCGACAAAAACAATAGGATAGGTCGCGGCGGCGCGAAGAAACTCGTTAACCTGAAGGGAAACAATATAATAGTCTTCGGCAAACCGGTAAGATCGCTTGTTAAGGATCTTGAGGTGACCGTGCTTCTGGTAGCTCAAGGGCTCGACTTTCATCTATCTTCACTGCTCCTTTAGCTGGAAATTTCAGCGTCTCAAAACGCAGCCTCCCCCTGCGGGTCCCGCAGGGGGAGCATCTGCTTACTACATCCATAAAACCGGGTCTGATGACCGGAGCTCTGAACCGAGCTCCGGTCAATTGTTAATATTGGTTTATGCCCGTGCCGCGTCGGCGTCCTGCTTCTCGGTCTGAGCGGCTTCCGGAACCTCCGGCTCAATCATTTCCGCCTGTATCGAGGCTTCGCCGTCCATATCGATGTCAGTGGTCTCCAGGAGCGCCAGGACATCAACGAGGTTTTCGCCAGGGGTTGCCACCGGCTCCGGCCCGGCGTCGGCCACCATCACCACGGCCTCTCCTTCAACCGGCAGGCCGTCAATGGCCCCGTCACCCTCAAGATACTGGAGGGCATCGAGGATTTCGAGATCCAGACTGGCAACAATCCCGAAGTTGAAGGTATCCGTTACCTCTTCAACGGGAGCGCCGGCGCCAGTCTCGTAGATCGCCGTGACGGTGATGGCGTGCGTTCCCGGAATCCCGCTACCGCCATAGTAGAGGAAGGTTTTGGTGGATTCGTCAAAATCGACGAATGACGGGGTATCCGCTTCATACCGAACCGTATGGCCCGTGTCCGGAGCCGAGAAGGTGTCGTCCGGCACCTGATAGACCCAGAACGATCCCTGAGGATGTCCGTTTACATCATCGATGGGATTTTCCACCGAGTAAGTGCTACCGCCTTCATCAATGTCGTTCACTTCGATGGCGATGGTCGTGCTTCCGGTGGCCACCGGGGTGCCGTCGTCCTCAAGCCCGATGGTCAGGACATGAAGGTCTTCCGTCTCGTAATCCAGGGCGGCCGTCGGATCGTAAATGCTTATCTCACCCGTTGATGGATCAATGGTGAAGATATTGTCCGCATTTCCACTCTGGATCGAGTAGGTAATGTCATTGCCTTCCGGATCAGTC
>CAZNLT010000150.1:0-14196 GCA_964573705.1 uncultured Desulfobacterales bacterium | reverse complement strand
CAGCGACCATCTCAGATCATATTACGACTACCACTTCCCTTTTTATGAATCCCTGCATATTCACCGGATTCGACCGAAGAAAAACGGTTAACCATAACCAAAAAGCGTAAAGGGCGGCCCCGCCCATTACGCTTTTTGGTTTGAACATCTTGAACAGCGATATTATAGACCGATCAATCGGTCCGAATGATTCGATCCAGCAGCATGGCCAGGATGACGATTCCGAGGCCGGACTCGAATCCCAGCCCGACATCCACCATGGCCAGAGACCGCATGACCGATGCCCCGAGCCCGCCGGCGCCGATGAGGGCGGCGATGACCACCATGGAAAGAGACATCATGATGGCCTGGTTCACCCCCATCATGATGGAGGGAAAGGCGCTGGGCAGCTCGATCTTGAAGAGCATCTGCCCGGTATTGCAGCCAAAGGCCTTTCCGGCCTCTTTCAGTTCATGCGGGACCTGTTGAATCCCGAGGCAGGTGAGCCGAATGGCCGGCGGCATGGCGAAGATCACGGTGGCGATGACCCCCGGCACCTCCCCCAGCCCGAAAAACATCAGGGCGGGAATCAGGTAGACGAAGGGCGGGATGGTCTGCATGAAATCGAGGATCGGCCGGGTGATGAGATAGGCGGTCCGGTTATGGGCATTGAATATTCCCACCGGCAGACCGATCACCAGAGAAAAGATGGTGGCGGTCAGGATCAGGGCCAGGGTTTCGATCATCTCCGTCCACAACCCCAGGTTGAGCATCAGCAGAAATCCCAATACCGTAAACGCGGCGGTCCCTTTGGATTTCCGCAGAAACCAGGCCAAAATCCCGAAAAGGGCGGTCAGCAGCAGGGGATGCAGGGCGGAAAGCCCCTGGGCCAGACCGTCGATGAACATTTCCACCAGGCCCGAAAAAATGCGAAACTCCGCGCCGAAAGCACCCAGTAGAAAATCGACCATTCCGGATACCGCTTCCCCGATGGGAATTTTTGTGGTCAGAAAAGCCATTATCTGTTCCATGATCATCTCACCTCAGTAACTTTCCGCCGATCATTGTATTCACTCCGGCATTCACTCCGGCATTCACCCCGGCTTTCACCCCGGCTTTCCACCTGCGGATGGACATGTTTACCCGCCGATCGCTTTCCGGATGGCGTCCCGTGCCCGCTGACCATCCGCGGAATTCACGCCGTAGACCCACTGGTCCACGATCCCGAGATTGTTTTTGATCCACTCCTTGGCCACCGCTTCCGGCTTCTGCTTTTCCCGGCTGTATTGATTGATCCAGCTGTTCTGAACTTCCGGCGTCACTTTGAATTGCGTAAAGAGTTTGAAAATATTGGGATTCTCTTTTTCCAGTCCGGACCGGGCCATGGTTTTGACCACCTCGGGCTCGCTTCCCCAGACATTCTCAGGATCATCCAAATAGTGGATGTCATAGGCCAGGTTCATCCAGTGGGGACTCCAGCCGAGCCATACCACCCATTCCATTTTCTTGATGGCCGATCCCACCGAAACCATCATCGCCTCGGAACTGGATTCGATCAGCTCCCAATCGCCCAACCCATAGGTATCATTCTTGATCATATCCAGAACGATCTGGTTGCCGTCATTGCCCGGTTCGATGCCGATTATTTTTTTATTGAACTTGTCCCCGAACTGATCCAGGTCAGCATGGGATTTGACCCCCGCCTCCCAGGCATACGCCGGCACCGCCAGGGTATAGACGGTCTGGTTGAGGTTGACCGTGATCTCCACAATCGATCCCTCTTCCAGGTACTTGTTGACCATGCTCTTCATGGTGGGCACCCAGGCCCCCAGAAACAGGTCCAGGTCATTGCTGGCCAGCCCCCTGAACACCACCGGCACGGAAAGCATCCGCATCTCGGTTTCATACCCCAGATAATCCAGGATCTGGGCGGCCACCTGGGTTTTGACGGTCACCCCGGGCCAGTTGACATACCCGAAACGGATCTTTTCGGCGGCGGACCCCGTTCCGGCGATGAAACAGAAACAGATCGCCAGTGCCCAGATTTTTAATCCTGATTTCAAAAATCTCTTCATTCTTTCCTCCATTTTCCTGTGTTCACAGCAGCAATTCAAATTTGCATAGGATACAATTCACCTGAAAAAGCGAAATAACCGCCCATGCATGAATGATCTCAGATCACATCGGAGAGTTCATCGAGAAGCCGGGACCTGGAGATCACCCCGACCAGTTTGCGTTTCTCATCCACCACCGCGATGGGATTTTCATTCTGGGCGGCTTCGGAGATGATGTCTTCCAGATTGGAATTTTCAGATAACGACGGAAATTGTGTATTGATCACGGGCCGGTAGTGGGAAGGGCCTTTCCGAAGGGCTTTGGCCAGTCGGGTTTGATCGATCACCCCCACCAGCCGGTGGGCTGCGTCGGTGACGAAGATGCTGTCGAGGTTGTTCTTTCGCATGCGGTTGAGCACGGCGATGGGGTCTTCCCCTTCGGCGGAAATCCACCGGTCTGGCTCCATCATGAAATTCCGGGCCGACACCACCTTGGTTCTGGAGACCGACCCGACGAACTCGGCCACGTATTCGTCCGCGGGCGCCATCACGATCTGCTCGGGGGCGCCGACCTGGACGATGCGACCGTCTTTCATGACCGCAATCCGGTCGGCGATCTTAAGGGCTTCGTCCAGATCATGGGTGATGAAAACGATCGTCTTTCGAACGATGGCCACCAGCTTCAGAAACTCCTCCTGCATCTGTTTTCGAATCAGCGGGTCCAGGGCGCTGAACGCCTCGTCCATCAGAAGAATTTCCGGATTCAATGCCAGCGCCCGCGCCAGACCCACCCGCTGCTGCATGCCGCCGCTCAGTTCTTCGGGATAGTGCCCGAACCATTCACTCAAGCCGACCAGATCCAGGGCTTCACGGGCCCGTTCGTGGCGCCTGGCTTTGGGGACCTTCTGGACCTCCAGGCCGAAGGCGGCATTGTCCAGAACGGTGCGATGGGGAAGCAGGGCGAAATTCTGAAATACCATTCCCATTTTTTCTTGGCGCACCCGGCGCAGTTCCCTGGTCGACATCGATTCCAGATCCCGGCCGTCGATGACCACCCGGCCCCCGCTCGGATCGATCAGATGGTTGATGCACCGGATGATGGTCGATTTGCCGCTGCCGGACAGCCCCATGATGACGAAGACCTCCCCCTCCCGAACCTCGAAGGATGCCTCGCGAACTGCGATGGTGCATCTCAAAGATTGCGCCAGTTCGGTTCTCACGGCCGGGGGGGAGGCCATGATTTTGTCGGCGTCTTTGCCGAAGACCTTCCAGACGTTTTCGCATTGAATTTTGATTTCCGATCCTTCACTCAGGTCGGCGGGCAACGATCCCCCCGCGGACGAATCGGATTCGAGGTCACCCGTTTTCATTCTTTTCCATCCATTTCTTTCAGCATGTCGGTCTCATAAAAAGAGGCGCCGTTGAACGGGTCCGCCTCCATCAATTCCACCAGCCGCTGCAGGGAACTGAGAATCATCATCTGCTCCCATTCCTGAAGCTCGGCAAAGGCCCCGGTGAAGGATTTCCCCATGAGCGGCGGGGCCCGGTCCAGCAGCCTGGCGCACTCCGCCGTCGATTCAACCATGACCCGGCGCCGATCCACACGGCTTCGGGTCCGCTGAATCAGCCCCCGTTTTTCAAGACGCTCCAATATTCCGGTGACGGTCGCCTGGCTGAGACTGATCGCCCTGGACAATTCTCCGACGGAGATCTCCTCGGATTTGGATAATTTCTGCAATATGACCAACTGGGGACCGGTGAGCCCGAACTCACGCATGAGATAACGGGAATGAAGATCGAGGGATTGCGTAATCCGCCGAAGGGCGACCATGACCGCATCGCATATGGTCCCGGAAAAGTCGGTATGCTCCTCCGTTAGGTGCGGGCTTATTTTTCGTGCTTCCATAACTTCGTACCATATATTTCCGCACCCTATCTTGTCAAGCTTCATCCCGCCTTCATTCAACCGAATGTATGAGGCTATTCGATTTAAAAACAGTTGATTGGATTCCTGCAAATTTTTATGGTCAACATCTTCAATATTTAAACCTTGACTGTTAAACCAAATCTACTATATGAAATACAGAATGACGGCGGAGCAATCACAGGTTCAAATTGAAAAAGAGGCGATCATCCATGAGATTGTCGGCGCGATTCGGCAGCTTAACCGAGCCGTCTACCACGACGCCAGGGAGATGAACCGTCATTTCGGGCTGACCGTCCCCCAAAGCGGCGCCCTGCGGGTATTGGCCCGACATGGCCGCCTCTCATCGGTTGAGTTGAGCCGGAAACTATTCGTCACCCCGTCCAATATCACCGGGATTATCGACCGTCTGGAAAAAAAAGGTTTCGTCAAGCGGGTTCAAAAAAAAGGAGACCGTCGGATTATGTTGATCTCCTTGACCCGAACAGGGGTTGAGGTCGGCAAATCCCTGCCCGACCCCACGGAAAAAAAACTGATCCTCGGTCTGGCCGATCTCAGCACCCGGGAAATCCGGGAGCTTCAACAGGCCCTGAACCGGATTCTGCTCCTGATGGATGCCGATAAGGCTTCGGATACTCTTGAGAATACCCCCAGGGATACACCCAGGGATACACCCAGGGATACACCCAGGGATACACCCAGGGATACAATGGACGAACTCGGCTGAATCCGGGTTCCCATCTGTATTAAACTTCAAAAGCACAAGGGAGGAACAAAAATGGAGCGAATAGGCCGAATACTGTTGACGATTTTGATGTCGGCGGCCTTGGCGGCGCCCGCCGCAGCCGCCGAACCCGAGGGCGCCCTTCGGGTGGCCACCACCACCATGCCCAATGCCATTGATCTGCCCATGGGGGCCGAGCGCAACGCCCACAATGTGGCCTGGCAGATGTACGATTCCCTGGTCTGGATCAACGACGAGGGGACCGTGGCGCCGGCATTGGCCGACAGCTGGATTATCTCCGAAGACGGGGCCCGAATCACCTTCAAGTTGAAAAAGGGAATCAGGTTCCACAACGGAGAGCCGTTTAACGCCGATTCGGTGGTGTATACCTGGGAACGCGGCAAACAGGGCAGGATGCAGTGGAAAGAAAAATACGCCATCGCCAAAAACGTCGAAAAAATCGACGACTACACCGTCAAGATCGACACCGGAAAGCCCAACCCGCTGCTGTTCCGGGTTATGGCCGAATACTGGGCCATGATTCCGCCCGAATATCATAAAAAAGTCGGGGAAAATGAATTTCTCAACAATCCGGTCGGCACCGGGGCCTTCAAATTCAAGGAATGGCGCAGGGGCGACCGCATCGTGTTTGAAGCCAATCCCGATTACTGGGAAAAAGGACTGCCCAAGGTGAAGGACCTGATTTTTCGGCCCATTCCCGAATCCACCACTCGAATGGCGGCTATTCAGACCAATGAGGTGGACATCGTCACCCGGCTGAGCTCGGAAGAGGCCGAAAACCTGATGAATGTGCCGGATGTGAAGGTAATCAACTATCCGGTGGACCGGGTCTACTACGTCGCCTTCAATAACCTGACCTCGGGAAAGGGAAAACCCACCGAAGACCCCAAGGTGAGACGGGCCATGAACTACGCCGTGGACGTCAAAGCCATTATCGACGCCTTGTTTGAAGGCTACGGCCGGGAAGCCACCGGATATGTCACCCCGGGGAATCTGGGGTATGACGAGGACATCAAACCTTTCGGGTATGATCTGGATAAGGCCAAAAAGCTTCTGGCCGAAGCCGGTTATCCGGACGGCTTCAAAATCGGGTTCGCCTGCCCCTCCGGAGCCTACACCAATTTCGAACAGGTCTGCGAAGCGATTCAGGGATATCTGAGCGGGGTCGGAATCGAAACCGACCTTGAGCTTATGGAATCCGGCAAATACTGGGACCTGGAAGGCAAAAAGCAGTTGCCGCCCCTGTTCGGCGACAGCTGGTCCGAAGCCACCGGGGAGGCCCTGCCCCGGCTCAAAGGCGCCCTGGGCGGCGTGGATGCCAGCTTTTCGGCCTGGTCCGATCCCAAGATCAAGGAATTTCTCGACAAAATCGGAGAGACCATCGACGATGCGGAGCGGGCCGAACTCTATGTGGAACTGCAGCGGTACATGCAGGAAAATCCCCCCTTTATCTATCTCTATGAGCCGGTCACCTTTGAAGCCATGAGCCCCAAGGTGAAGGATTACCGACCCCGCCCGGCCGAAAATTATTACCTGAAGTACACCTCCATCGAAAAATAAAGGCAACCGGCCGGTCCGGGCAGTGCTTCCGGACCGGCCCTCACCCTTTCTCAAGGGCCGGGCCTCTCTAAGTTATGCAGCGCTATATTCTCTCCCGTATTGTTCAATCTCTCTTGATTCTGCTGGGGGTTCTCTTCATCGTCTTTTTCATGCTTCAGCTGACCGGAGACCCGGTTTCGCTGATGGTTTCCCGAAACGCCAGTCCGGAGCAGATGGAGATGCTGCGGGAGGAGATGGGGTTCAACCGCCCCGTCCTCATCCAATTCGGGGATTTCATCGGCGGGGCCCTGGTGGGCGATTTCGGGATGTCGCTCCGCCACCGGCAGCCGGCCATGAAACTGATTATCGAGCGGCTCCCGGCCACCGTGGAACTGGCCACCACCGCCCTGCTCATTGCGCTTCTCATCGGCATCCCTCTGGGGCTGTTGAGCGGCTCCAATCCCGGCAGCTTCTGGGACACCCTGGCCCGGGGAGCAGGCCTGGTGGGGCAGACCATCCCCAACTTCTGGCTGGCCCTCATCCTGATCGTGGTCTTTTCGGTGGAGCTGGGCTGGTTTCCCACCTTCGGCCGCCGGACCTGGGAGGTTTTCGGAATGGAGCTGCCCACCCAGTCGGTGATTCTGCCCGCCTTCTCCCTGGGTCTCTTCACTACCGGCCAGCTGGTGCGGTTCACCCGGTCCGCGGTGCTGGAGATCAAAAACGAGGATTATGTGCGCACCGCCTACAGCAAGGGGCTCAAGGACAATCAGATCTACCTGCGGCATATCCTTCGAAACGCCTCCATCCCCCTGATCAGCATCGTGGGGGTGCAGTTCGGATATCTTCTCAGCGGGTCCATCTATATCGAAACCATCTTTTCCTGGCCCGGGATCGGAAATCTCCTGGCCGAGGCCATCGGCAACCGGGATTTCGCCCTGGTTCAGGCCATCGCCTTTTTCGCCAGCCTGGTGGTCGTCACCCTCAACCTGCTGACCGATATCGCCTACGGCCTGGCCGACCCGCGAATCCGGTACGGAGACTGAGCCCATGGCCGACACCGCAGGCATCAAGGAGACCGGGCTTCGGGTCGACCAGGCGGCGGAAACCGGGTTCCGGTCCAGACTGATCTATGTGGGCCGTCTCCTGTGGCGGGACAAGACCGGGCTGGTCGGCCTGATCATGTTTCTGACCGTGGTGATTTCCGCGGTCTTCGCCCCGGTCCTGGCCCCCTATGATCCGCTGAAACAGGACCTTCGGGCCGCCAAACAGCCGCCGGCATGGTCCGAGGAAGGAGATCTCAGCCATCCCCTGGGCACCGACAACCTGGGCCGGGACATTCTCAGCCGAATCATCTACGGCAGCCGGGTCTCTCTCACCGTGGGGTTTTTCGGGGTGCTGATCGCCTGCAGCCTGGGGCTTCTGATCGGACTCATCGCCGGATACCTCGGGGGGCGGGTGGACAATGTCATCATGGGCCTGGTCAACCTGATTCTGGCCCTGCCCTACCTGGTCTTCGTGGTCTTCATCGCCGCCATTCTGGGCCAGGGGCTGATCATCGTCATCCTGATCTTCGGTTTCACCGACATCCCCATTTTTGTCCGCATTACCCGGGGAGAGGTACTGCGGATACGGGAATCCGGGTTCGTGGAGGCGGCCCTTTCCATCGGCTCCACCCGAAAACGGATTATCTTCAACCACATCCTGCCGAACCTGATCGGCCCGCTGATCACCATCGCCACCTTTGAAATGTCGGCCATGATTTTTTACGAAGCCGGTCTCGGATTTCTGGGGCTGAGCGTGCCGCCCAGCGTCCCCAGCTGGGGCAATATGCTGGCCACCGGACGAAAATATCTCACCATCTATCCGTGGATCGCCACCTTTCCCGGATTGGCCATCGTCTTTACCGGTCTGGGAATGAACCTGCTCGGCGACTGGCTTCGGGATGTGCTCGATCCCCGGCTGCGGCGGATGAAGAAATGAAGGCGAGGCCATGTCGAGGATCCTGACCGTAAACAACCTGGTCACCCGGTTTTATACCTTCGACGGGGTGGTCCATGCCCTAAACGGGGTCTCCTTTCACCTCGACCAGGGGGAGACCCTGGCCATCGTGGGGGAGAGCGGCAGCGGCAAGAGCGTTGCCATGATGTCGCTGCTCAACCTGCTGCCGATGCCGCCGGCCCGAATCGAAGACGGGGAAGCCGTTTTTGAAGACGAGGACGGCCCCATCGACCTGCTGAAGCTGTCCAAACCGGAGCGCCGCCGGGTCCGGGGCGGCAAGATCGGCTACATCTTTCAGGACGCACTCAGCGCCCTGAATCCGGTCATGACCGTGGGCCGCCAGATTCGGGAAACGATCATGGAACACCTGAACCTCGGCGAAAAGGCGGCCCGGGAGCGGACCATTCAGCTCCTGGAGCATGTGGGAATTCCCGGGGCCAAAAGCCGGTACGGCAACTATCCCCATCAGTTTTCGGGCGGCATGCGGCAGCGGGTGATGATTGCGGTGGCCATCGCCTGCGACCCCAAGATCGTCATCGCCGATGAGCCGACCACCGCCCTGGACGTCACCGTTCAGGCCCAGATCATCGAACTCACCAGGCGGATTCAGGATGAACTCGGGATCTCCGTCATCTGGATCACCCATGACCTGGGGGTGGTGGCCGGGATCGCCGACCGGGTGCTGGTCATGTATGCCGGCAGTGCGGTGGAGATCAGCCCGGTGGACCGGCTCTACGAGCATCCCCGGCACCCTTACACCGAAGGGCTGTTGGCCGCCCTGCCCCGGGTGGGGGCCAAACGGGGGAAACGGCTGGCCTCCATCGAAGGCTCCCCGCCGGATCTTCTGGAACCGCCCCGCCACTGTCAATTCGCATGGCGCTGCCCCTACAATTTCGATCGGTGCTGGGCCTCGGCGCCGCCGCTTTTCGAGGTGGGGGAAGGCCATTTCTCGAAGTGCTACTATGACATGGACCAGGAAAGGCCGCGATAAGCCATGCCCGAACCCAACGGTCGCCCTAGCGCGGCGAAATCCGCACCCGAGTATCTGGTCCGGGTGGAGCACCTCAAAAAGCATTTTCCCATCATGCGGGGGATCGTCTGGCAGCGGCAGGTGGGCGCCGTCAAAGCGGTGGATGACATCTCGTTCGGGATTCGCGCAGGGGAAACCCTGGGAGTGGTGGGTGAAAGCGGCTGCGGCAAATCCACCACCGGCCGGGCCATTCTGCAGCTTCAACCCCCGAGTTCGGGCCGGGTGTTTCTGGATGAGGTGGAATTGACCGGCCTGAATGAACCGGCCCTGCGCCGGATGCGGCCCCGAATGCAGATGATCTTTCAGGATTCCTACGACTCCCTCAACCCCCGCCATTCCGTGGGCCGGATCATTATGGAGCCGATGGTGGTTCAGGGAATCATGGAAGGGCCGGACCGGCGAAACCGAATGGCGGAGCTGCTGGACCTGGTGGGGCTGAATCCCAACTATGCGGTCCGCTACCCCCACGAGTTTTCCGGGGGCCAGCGCCAGCGCATCAACATCGCCCGGGCCCTGGCCCTGAATCCCGATTTTATCGTCTGCGACGAACCCATCTCGGCCCTGGACGTCTCCATTCAGGCCCAGGTGGTCAACCTCTTCGAAGACCTTCAGCGGAAACTGGGGCTGACCTATCTGTTTATCGCCCACGACCTTTCCATGGTCCAGCACATCTCCGACCGGGTGGCGGTAATGTACCTGGGTAAAGTCATGGAACTGGCGGACCGGGACGACCTCTTCGACGATCCGCTGCATCCGTATACCCAATCCCTGATTTCAGCCGTTCCCGTTCCCGACCCGAAGCTGGAGCGAAACCGGCGGCGGATCACCCTCAAGGGAGAGGTTCCCAGCCCGGCCCGTCCGCCCCGGGGATGCGTTTTCCACACCCGCTGCCCCCTGGCCCGGGAGGTCTGTTCGGAAGAGGCGCCCGAATACCGGGAGGTCCTTCCGGAACACTTCGTGGCCTGCCATTTCTCGGACCGGAAAGGCGGCAGTAAAATACCGGTTTAGAAACGGTTTCGGATTGTTGATAATCTTTCGGAAAAATGGTAATCCTCGACCCATAATCATGATCCTTACCCACAGCGATCAAAAACCGACAGCATGGAGAGGTCCGCAATGAATTACCCCTTGAATGCAGATGTTCATTGTAAGGACGGGCGGTTCGGACGATCCACCCACATTATTCTCAACCCGGCCAGCGACAAGGTCTCTCATGTGGTCGTCAAAGAGGAAAAATCCCCCCATTCCATGCGGCTGCTGCCGGTCAAATGGATCAAGGAGGCCACCCCGGAGCTGATCCTGGTGAACGGGACCCGCCGGGAAGTTCAGTCTCTGGATTTCTTTCACCAGACCGACTTTGTCCGGCGGGATGTCCCCCACTATCGCCGGGATCCCAAAGTCACGCAATTGTGGCCCTGCCTGGTGCCGGCCAAGAAGGTCTTCAGCGAAAGATTGCGGGCGGTCCCCGAAGACGGAACCGCGGTTCAACTGGGCGCCCGGGTGGAGGCCACCGACGGCCGGATCGGGGAGGTGGATGAATTCATCGTCAATGAAGACGACTGGCGGATCACCCACCTGGTGCTTCGGGAAGGGGCGCCCTGGGATAAAAAGAAGGTGACCATTCCGGTGGCCGATATCGCACGGATCGAAGAGAAGACCGTCTTCCTGAGAATCAGCCGGCAGGCGGTCCGACAGCTGCCGACCATTCCGGTAAAACCAAAATCCCCCTGAAGGTCCTGTGACAAACCCTCGGGCCGTGCTTATGATAAATCTAATCAGAAAACAGCCCGACCCCGCGTATTCGGCGGATGTTTTAATCGAAAGTGACGGAAAGGAGAATGAAATAATGGACAGATGGGAAGAAACGATTTCCTGCGCGATGAAGTGTTCTCGATGTGACAAGGATCTTTCCAAATCGGAGGATCGAATCCTTTCGGTATACGACCACGAACCCATTTGCATGCCGTGTAAAAAAGAAGAAGAAAACCGCCCCGACTTCGAAGAGGTTTCAAAAAACATGATCGGCCAGTGCATGGGAGAAACCGAACAGATGTGGGGAGATCCGGGCGGATACTGCTACCACCATTTCTATCCGTATAAATGCAAATAGGAATCCCTGCTTATCCGAAATCCTTGTAGTTCAGGCGGGCAGGTCACTTCCGGGAGCGGTTGAACTACAAGGATTTTTGATAAGCAGGGATTTTCCCCCGCCATACGCCATCCCTGCTTATCCGAAATCCTTGTAGTTCAGGCGGGCAGCTCGCTTCCGGGAGCGGTTGAACTACAAGGATTCTTGATAATCAAGGATTTTTCCTCGCCACGGGCCATCCCTGCTTATCCGAAATCCTTGTAGTTCAGGCGGGCAGGTCACTTCCGGGAGCGGTTGAACAAACGGGATTCATCCCTCGGCGAGGTTCGGATGGTATTCTAACTACCGCGAATCGCCTTCGGCTCTCGTCTTCCCCGGGTCACCCAGGCCGCCAGGACCCCCGACAGAAAACCGAAGAAGTGGCCGCTCCAGCTCACCCCCGGAATATAGACGAACAATCCGGCCAAAACCCCGCCGTAGACCAGAAACACCGCCACTGAAAAGAGCAGCGCTTTCCATTGCCGGTGGAAAATCCCGATGAACAGCAAATAGCCGATCAGGCCGAAGATCACCCCGCTGGCCCCGATATGCACGGTGTTGGGCTTTCCGACCGTCCATACGGCCAGACCGCTGACGACGATAATCACCAGCAAAGCGGCGACCGCCTGCCTTCGGCTGAAGGAAAGGGCCGCGATCAGCAGAACGAACAACACCCCTGAATTTGCGGTCAGGTGCTGAATATTGCCGTGAAGAAACGGGGCGAAAACAATTCCCCAGAGCCCTTCGGTCTGTCGGGGTCTCAGGCCGTAATACCGTAACTCTGCAGGAAGGAGGACATTCAAAAAATGGACTCCCCAGATGAGCAGAATAATGAAAGCGGCGATTTGGATGTTTCCGTAAATTTCAGGGGAACCTTGTCGGTCCTTCATGAGAGTTCACTTTTCGGGAGGTTTCGATTCAGATTCGGTCGAATCCATTTTTCTTCGTTTCGGCTTCGGCCCCGGCGGCTTTGAGTGATCGGGTTTATTGAATTTGGGGCATCAAGGCCCATTTGATGACCCAATCCGAGGTATCCGGGTAGTAGTCGAGACAGACGATGCCCCCGTTCTGGAATTTAAAAACCGGTCGGTCCGGGTCGCCGCTGACCAGGTAGGCGGCCATTTTTTCCATAAACGGCAGATGCCCCACCAGCATGACCTCGTCTTTCACTGAAATCTTTTTGGCGAATGCCGCCACATCATCGGTGGCGCCCAATCCTTCGGCGTCGGCCACCCCCTCCGCAGGACGCAGGAGTTCGGCCATGATCTCCGCCGTCTGCCGGGCCCGTTTCTTTCCGCTGTGCAGCATTTTTTTGACCGTTACCCCGTATCCATGGGCCACTTCGGCGATGCGCCTGACATCCGACTGGCCTTCGGGGGAAAGCCCTTTTTCGGGATCTTTATCCTTGGGAAGGTTTTTACCGTGCTGAACCAAAAAAACTGCCATAATTACGCCTCCTCTCTTGTGCTTTGAACCGGTTTTCGATATAATATTACGTTTTAATCCCGCCCGTTCACCGGGCGAATTCGCAATACAGATCATACTATAATCCGAAATATCGAAACCTCAACTCACCTGTCGGAGGAACCCTTCCATGAGAATCGTCACCCGACCCGATTTTGACGGCGTCGTCTGCGCAGCCCTTCTGTTTGAAGCCGAGGAGATCACCGAACCGATTCAATGGGTCGAACCCAATGAAATGCAAAAAGGCGCGGTTGCGGTTCAGCCCGGAGACATCATCGCCAACCTGCCCTACCATGAGGCCTGCTCCCTCTGGTTCGATCATCATTATACCAACCAGCCCGCCATTTCCTTTGAAGGGGCTTACAAGATGGCGCCCTCGGCCGCGGGGGTGATTTATGAATATTACGGAGACATCTGGTTCCGGGACTATGATGAACTCATTCGGGAAACCGACCGGATCGATTCGGCCGACCTGACCATGGACGAGGTGCAACATCCCGAAAACTACCCCTACATCCTTCTTTCCATGACCCTCACCGGCCGGGACAAATCGGATGCGGCCTATTGGAACCGGGTGGTCGATCTCTTACGGAGCCGGAATATTGACGAAATCCTTCAGGATCCCGAGGTTCAAAACCGGTGCCGGCAGGTAATCGAGCAGAACCGGGTGTTCAAGGGCCTGCTGGAGGCCCACACCCGGCTCATCGAACACGTCACCGTTACCGATTTCCGGCCTTTGCCGGAGGCCCCCCAGGGGAACCGGTTCCTGGTCTACTCGCTCTACCCCCGGGCGGTGGTGAGCGTCAAAATACGCTGCGAAGGCGCCGACAAAAAAAAAGTGATCATCGGCGTGGGCCATTCCATTTTCAACCGGAACTGCAAGGTGAATGTGGGGCTGATGCTGGCCGGATTCGGGGGCGGGGGCCACCCGGGCGCCGGGTCCTGCACCGTTGCCGCGGATCAGGCCGAAGAAGCGGTCGACACCATTGTGAGTACGCTGCTTAAAAACGAGCCCAATGAGTGAGCCGCGCCATCCTGAAACGGAAGGGCTCGAAACCGAAGGGCCCGAAGCGGCAGGGCACCGACCGGCGACCCGCCGGCCGATGCAACTCCACTCCCGCCCACGAATCGGAAATGGGCGGGCACTCAGCAAAAAGGCAATCCGCTAGGTGTCGGTTTCGGATTCCCGGGGCAGGATATTGGTGAACTGGTATTCCTCCACCGGTTCCCCCTGGTAGGCCTCGAACTCTTCTTCCCCCCACTGTTCGATGGAAAGGTATTTTTCGCCTTCCTCGTCCTCATAATCCCAGGTCAGAAAATCGCTTCCACCGCCCC
>CAZNLT010000149.1:12786-14223 GCA_964573705.1 uncultured Desulfobacterales bacterium | reverse complement strand
CTTCAATCTTCAATCTTCAAAATCCCCCGTCGGTCCTCATCAAGATATTCGCAAGGGGGGCTCGTTCCTGTCAAGCGTGTTTTTCCCGGCGCGTCGGAAGGGCAGGATATCCGGATGCGCGCCAGCGCGGTGCCTCTCTGGCCGCACCGGCGCACGTCGCTCCCAAGGGTGCCGAAAGCACACAATGTGGTTGTAGGGGCGGACACGAGGGATTGCCTGGGCGGTTCCAGTTCGGCTAAAACGATGATCAAAGGCCGTCAGGGGTCGGAGACGATGGCGGCCCGGCGGCTTTCGAAAAATGTTTACAACCCGGTCTCTTTGTCATAAACAAGTCGAAATCATAGACTGAGCCTTTGTCTTTCCCCCCCACACCGGAAGGAGGTTCCATGCGCAACTATCATTTCTTTCTCGGCGGACACGACGCGGAAATGATCGAGATCCGCAACATCCTCGAATCCCACGGTATCCCCGTTTACGACCGCCAATTGTCCTGGGGCGCGGCCCTCTCGGCATACCGCGAGGAGATCAAAACCCTTCCCCCGGATGCCGTCCCGGTCTTTGTGGAGCTAACCCCGGACATCCCGTCACCCGACGGCGCTATCTTCATCGACCATCACAACGAGCGGGCCGGCAAATGGCAAAAGACCGCCATCCAGCAAACCGCCGACCTCCTGGAAATCGAATTGAGCCGCCGCCAACAATTGATCAGCGTCAACGACCGGGGCCACATCCGGGCCATGCGGGCCGCCGGCGCAAGCCCGGCGGAGATCGAGGAGATCCGGGCCCTGGACCGGAAAGCCCAGGGGGTCACCGAAGCGGATGAACAGTTGGCGGCCCAATCCATCGAAAACCACCTGACCGATCTGGACTTTGGGGCCGCCTGGATCGACAGCCTGACCGACCAGACCAGCCCCATTGCCGACCGGCTGGCCGACCAATACAAACACCTCTTTATCGCCACGCCCAAGGGGAAGCTTTTCTACTTCGGCCGGGGATACGTGGTCCAGCGGTTGAATAAACACTATGACGAGCTGAAAAAAGACCGGCCGGACCTGGAATCCTGGTCCGGCGGCGATCTCCCCGAGTACGGGTTTTTCGGGGCCAACCAGCCCCTGACCAAAACCGAGGCGGCCGATTTCACCCTCGTCTCCCAGCACCTTTTCATGTTCCCCTTTACCATCAAGGCGGAATCGGGCGAGTCCGGCGACCGGGGTTTCATGGAGACGGTCGAGGCGGCCCTGCCGTCTCAATGGGGGCAGCAGACCTTTTCACCGGCCAAAAGCAATTGGCGGTATAGCGAATACTACTATTACCACCGTTTTGTCCGGGAAGCCCTCTACGGGACCCCCGATATCGGGGAATCGGATCTGCAGGCCCTGATGACCTATTACACCCGGCCGGTCCCCGAGGGCAGCCGGTTCATCCTTCACGTCCGCA
>CAZNLT010000149.1:11042-12686 GCA_964573705.1 uncultured Desulfobacterales bacterium | reverse complement strand
TATGAGCTGGAGCTCCGGCGGATCGCGCTCCGGATCTACGACACCCGGATCGGGGTGCTGAGCCTGGAGCTGGCCAACCGGGCTTACGAAGAGATGGACGACATGCTCAAGATCAACGACTTTGGCCGCCGGATCTACCCGCAGTTTTTGGGCGATCGGGGCATCGAAGACACCAAGGGGGCGTTTCTCCCCGAACGGGTAACGCTGAAGCTCGGGGAACAGGAGATCTCCGAGCCCTTTGACGACGCCGGCCGGTTCCGGAAGGATCACCCCGTGGTCGCCCGGTACATCAGCGAGCTTCTGGGGGACCGGTTCACCACCGATCCGGACCGGCACAAGAAACAGCCGGGCACCCTCCTCTACCGGCCCACCATCGACGACCGGATGTATGTGGTCTGCTGGTATGGCTCAGACGATTGGTCCAGCCGGTTAAAGTGGAAGCGGCGGGACGGGGACCATAATTATCTCCACAGTGAAATGTGGTATCGGTTCATCTTTTTCGACGGGAATGATTTGACCTGTCAGCATCCGGAAATGCGGACCGATCTGATTCGGAATGCTACTTACGAGCGATGGGCCGATTACGGCACCTTTTTTGGAATCAGCCGGTATAGCCTCGTCTGCATTACTGACTCTGAATTCGGGTATTCCCTCCTCCGCCAACACATGCGGCGGCACTATGGTCAGATGGCGGCCCTCCTTCTGGCCCAGCGGGCCAGCATTCTCCGGTTTTCCGACGAGGTAACCCGGATCAGCCGTCGGATCAAGGGATTGAGCCGACTCAAGGGCAGCGCGTATCGCGAGTCGGTCAAAAATATCCAACGTGATGTGGAGCCGCTCCACGCCGATTACATCCGGTTCGTCAACCGGATGTGGTTTACCGAGGTCACCCCCCAGGAGCAAGGCATCGAGATGTACAACAAGGCCACGGAAACCATGCACCTGAAAGCCGACATGGCCGAGCTCAAAGGGGAGATCAAGGAGCTCTACGAGTTCATCAGCATGCTCCAGGACCGGACCACCAACCGCCAGGTCAGCAAGCAAACCATCCTGGGAACCATTTTCCTGCCAATGGTTGTGTTAACCGGGTTTTTTGGAATGAACCTGTTGATCATCGATAATACATCTCTTCAGCGGGCAGCCAACTGGTTGTATTTTATACGTCATCGGGCATTCGATGGGTTGTTTTCCAGGCTTACGGATTTGTATGCCATATCGATAATGCACTGGGTATTCAGCCTGCTGGTGCTCATCGGTTGTTATGGGGTGATCCGGTGCATTACCAAGCGCATCATCATCCACCTCGATGGCAAAGATTCCGACATCCTCGAACATCTGAAAATCAGAAACTGGTTTAAGCGGAAGCCGTAAACCGATCTGCTTACCCATCAACACGAAAGGAGGGATTATGACCGATTCCAGGTTTGAGGTCCGGCTCAAGCAGCACACCCCCATGGTTCATTTCCAGCACGAACAGGATGGGGCGACGCTGCGGGCCACCGAGCTGAAGCCGAAGCTCGACCGGTACGTCCGACGGCACCTGAACGGAAATGCGGATGAGCGGCTCCGATATCAGGTTCGGATACAACCGCTGGGGGAGCCGATCGTCAACAATGAAAAACCCCATGGGCTCTACTTCGGGAA
>CAZNLT010000149.1:0-10942 GCA_964573705.1 uncultured Desulfobacterales bacterium | reverse complement strand
CGCTGGGGGAGCCGATCGTCAACAATGAAAAACCCCATGGGCTCTACTTCGGGAAAGTGGGCAGGGCCCGCCAACACGATCAGGTCACCCTGACCGTCAATACGTACTTCGATGCCGGACTGGCCGCCGCCGTCTGGCAAGCGATTCCCGAATGCTTCGCCCTGGAGAATTTCGGTACCCGCCAGAACAAGGGCTTCGGGTCGTTCTATCCGGATGAGACCCACACGGACCCTCCGCTCCCGGCGATCGAGACGGTCCTCAAGTCGTCGGGAAAGCCTATCTATTATTTCGGCGTCGGCAAATCGGACGAGCCATTGGATTTCATCGAGGCACTTTACAAGGCGATGAAATCGGGGATCAACGGCCCGAGGAGAGGCGATTTCTACTTCAAATCGCTGCTCTGGCGATATTTCAATAGCGGCCCGCCGACAGGCGGTCTGATCACCTGGGAAAAACGGTTCATGAAACAATCCCTGATCGACCGTTTGGGGGGTGCCGGCGGCCGGGCGGGCGCCGGCGGAAATACCAGCGATTATTTGACCGATCCCCGGTTTCTCCGGGTGGTCCTGGGGTTTTCGGACACATACACCTATAAGTATGTTCACATCCGGAAGTTAAACGTCACCGTGGACCGCGCCGGCCCCGATCCGGATTACGGCGACACCCGGTCCTTGCCCTTGCGAGAAGGGCAACCCTACGTCTTCCAGGCATCCCACCCCGACATCCACCGGTTCAAGTCCCCGATCACCTTCAAGCCCGTCGGGAACCGGGTCTATATCATCGCCGACCCGGAAGCCTACCGGCCGGTGCTGGGAGAGCACTTCCGGTTTCAAGAAGGCGAGATTTCTCAGGATCTTAAAGCCCCGGACGCCTTCGACATCGATGCGTTTCTGGAGTATGTGGCCAAAGAGATCAACGCCTTCCAGCCGGCGGCCGGGATAACGGACAAGATGGCCCGTCGGCTCCAATCCATTCATCTCCAACCATTATCCCGAAGGGAGTGACCATGGCAGAGGCATCCATTCAATCCTACGCCGGCTTCACCATCGGGCCCATTTGCGATGTGATGCGGCACGGCCGGAAGACCCGGGAGCTGTGGTTCGGGTCCTATTTCTTCTCCTGGTATATGGAGTCGCTCATCTCCCGGCTGATTTCCCCCGATATCCATTTTCTGACGCCCCACATCGACGCGGAAGCCGGGCCGGATGGCCGGGACCGACTCCTCGTCAACCGTTCACTGACCGGGAAATACCATGATCGGTTCGTGGTGAAGGCTGCCGTGGACGCGGATACGCTCTTCGAGCGGATTCAAACCGAAAACAACCAAACCCTGGACGGCTTCGTGGAGATGATCGAGGCCCTCCGGGAGCAAGCGGAACGTCAAGGCGGAAAGCGGATCGACGGCAACCGGGAAAGCACCGCCGCCATCCTGGGCGGCTATCTCCAACCCCGGTTTTTCGTCATGGAGGATGAACAGTACCAACGAATCATGGCCGAAGGTGGCGGCCCGCCCAATCCCGTAAAGGCCGCCGATCGCATCCTGAACAACATGGAGCGCGAGCGGACCTTCACCCCGGGACGCAGCGCCCACACCTGTGTTCGGTGCAAAACCCTGCCGGGCATCGTCATGGCGGTTGAAAACGTCCGGGATGAAGGCGCCGCCACGCCCCGGCCGGTCCACCGGACCCTGTGCCCGATCTGTCTGGCCAAATACCGATGCCATCTCAGCGGACCGCTCCTGGACAAGGTCTTTCCCCGAAACGGCGGAAACCCCCAAAAAGTTGATGACCCGCTCCGCCGCCGCCGGTTTTTCGAGCAGACCGACCGCGGACGGCGGTTGGCCTACCCATCGATCCAGGAAATCTCCGCCCTGGAGATCTTCGAGCGCAACGAGGCGCCGCTGAAGGAAAAGCTGGATGACAAGCGGAAGCTGGACCGGGACGCCGAGCTGAGCTTCGAGGAGATCCGAGAGGCGTTGCCAAAGGAAGTGAAGGACACCGTAAAACCGTTTCACAAATACATCGCCGTGGTCCAGGCCGACGGCGACAACCTCGGCCGCCTGGCGGCGCGGATCGACAACCCGTCCCGGCTCTCCGAGCGGCTCTTCCGGTTCGCCGAAAAGGCCGAGGGCCTGATCTGGGAACATGGCGGGCTGCCCATCTTCATCGGCGGCGATGATATCCTCGCGTTCATGCCGGTGTTTTACAAAGAGCAAACCGTGATCGATTTCGTGGCCGAGGCGGCCCGGGTCTATCGGGAGGTCCTGGGCCACTCCGACGGCGGCAAGGGGACGGATGGAGATCCACCCTCCATCAGCTTCGGGGTCAACATCGCCTACTACAAGTTTCCGCTGGCCACCGCCAGGCGGGATGCGGCGGACCTGCTGTTCGGAACCGCAAAATCCGTCAAGGATTCGATGGCCCTCCGGCTGACCAAACATGCCGGCAGCTTTATGGAATGCCGGCTGAAGATCGGAGCAGCGGAATTCGAGCAGGTCCGGAATCTGCTCCGGTGGACCCTTGCCGAGGCGCGGCCGGGAAAAGACGGTGAGCTGATCGATTTCCGCCTCCCCGGTGGGCTTCGGTATAATCTCGGCCGGTTTGAGCCGCTTCTGGCGGCCATTCCAAACCGGGACCGGCTGAAGGCCTTTTTCAACAATCAGTTCAACGAGGGGGCCCATATCCCCTTTGACGCCGGACTCAATGCCGTTTACGAGCTGATCGCCCATTTTCTGTACGAGCGGAATCCCAACGGCTCATCGGCGGATCACGGTCCATACCGCAAAGAAGCCGTTGAAATGGCCATGGCCGTTCTCAAGCTCGTCAGATTCTTTACCGAAAAGGAGGTCGAATGAGCCAGGACTATCTGATCACGTTTACCCCGGCGGGGCCGTTTTTCTTCGGGGGCGCGGAGAGCTTTGCCGACGGCTTTTTCGTCCAGTCCGAACGGTTTCCCCAGCCGACCACCATCATGGGGGCGCTCCGGGCGTCCCTGTTGATGAAGGCGGGCCTGCTTCTGCATCACAAGCGGGGCCGGGGCGGCGGACGTCGGTTCATACCCAATGCCCTGAAGGAAAAGGCCAATGCCCTGACCGGGACGGCCAAGCTGAACGACTTTGACGGTCCCCCCGATTTCGGCATTATCCAGCGGGTGTCGCCGGTGTTTCTGATCCGTCACGACGAGTCGGGAAAACCGGAAAACGCCTACTTTCCGACCGCCGCCGACGTGGTGAAAAACACGGAGACCGGCAGGCTGAAACGGATATCACACCAGCCCCATCCGGCCCGGATCAGTAACGCGGGACGGGTCGGAACCGCGGTCCATTGCGCGGACATTGATTGGAAACATGCCGATTCAGGTCCCTTTTTGGGCGGCTCCGGGTTTTGGGCGGCCTATCTCGAGGGACGGCTAAACCCCTCGGATCTCATCAATCTAACCGATGAGGATCATACGAAACCGGATCACCACAAGAACCAAAGCCCGTTTATCAGCCGTGAGCAGGTCGGCATCGGGCTGACCCGGCGGCGGGTCCAGGCGGGCCAATTCTACATCAAACGGGAGTACGGGATGAAGCGTGGCTGGGCATTCGGCGTCCTCGCCCGATTTCAACGCCAACCCGATTTGACCCGGACCATTTACCTCGGGGGCGATCAATCCGTTTTCCATCTCCGGGCCATTCCGGCCGACGGCCTATCCGCGATTATCGATGCCCATCCGATTCTCCGGGCGATCCGGAACCGGGAATCCGGCCTTTCAGCCGCCGGCCGGGCATCCAAGGGCGTGGCCGTGTCGCCGCTCCTCCTGGACGGCGGAGAGCCGCTCCGGGATGCGCGGATCGCCCATGCCATGGTGTCCCAGATCGACAACGTCCGAATGCTCAACTCCATCAACAAGGACGTGGGCAGGCATATCCGGAATGGCCGAAAGGTTTTGAAAAGCGACGCCTACCGGGTGGTCCCGGCCGGCTCGGTTTTCTTCTTCCGGGATGGCGCGGCGGACGCCGACACCCCCGTCTTTCAACCGACCCGAACCGGGCTGGCCGAGGCCATCGGTTACAATCATTGGCAAAACCACACCCAATAGCACTCAGGAGGACGCTCATGTTCGATCACAAAGCCTATTTCATCGAGACCCTGACCAATACCCACGTCGGATCCGGAGATGTCACCCTCGGAATCGTCGATAAAGAGATCCAGAAGGACCCCGTGACCTGCCTGCCGGTCTTTCATCCATCCAGCGTGAAAGGCGCGATCCGGGATCATTTCGAGCCCCAGGTGGCCTCGGGTAATTTTCAGCCCTCCGGCAGTGCCCGCCTCAAGCCGTTCACGTTCGATGCCGTCTTCGGGGACCTCGAAATGGAGACGATCCAGGAAATCGAAGACCAGCTATCCGGCAAAAAGGAGACAAAGCCGGAAGATCCGCCGCCCGACAAGATGCCGCAAGAGGACCGGGAGAAGATGGAAAAGGAGCTGATGCTGCTCCGGAAGGCCCCCGGCCACGGCCTGATCAAATTCTACGAGGCCCGGCTGCTCACGCTGCCCCTCCGGTCCGACCGGCGGGTGTTTCATCACGGCACCAGCCCGGCGGTCATCATGGACTATCTGAACGCGCTCAAGGATTTCAACGTGGTTGGAGTGGACGTCACGGAGATCGACGGGGTCATTTCCTTTTTAACCGATGTCCAGCAGCATATGAACGCGCTTGAATCATCCCAATTCGTTGTTTTCGGAAGCAGCGGAGCCCCGGCTCCCATCGTGGAGGAATACGACAACGGCGTGGTCGTGCCCCTCGAGCGGTTTAAAAGCCAGGCTGAAACGATCGGGAAATTCCTGTCTCCCCGGCCCGGTCCGGATTTCCTGGAATCCCTGGCCATTTTCAAGGATGGGATCTTCACGGAGATCTGCGACAATAGCCTGCCGGTGATCGCCCGGAATGCACTGGATGACAAAGGCATCAGCAAGAACCTGTTTTACGAGGAGATCCTGCCCCGGCGGGCGGTCCTCTGGTTCATGACCGGCACCTACCGGTTTTTCAACAGCAGCGACAAATCGAAATATCTTGACGCTTTTCGGTTTTTCAAAGAGGCCCTGGAGTCGCAGAACATTCAGATGGGCGCCCATGCTTCCGTCGGATACGGGGTCACCCGGATTCAGCCCGTTTCCGTCAACGGGTCCCGGAAAGGAGGCGATAACCATGAATAAAAAGCGGGTGGAAACGATGATGATCGAAGCCATGAGCTTGCTTAACGATGAACGGCGATATCGGGAGATGTTTGCCACGACGGATGGGAAACGCAAGATTCATTCCCGCTTCAACGGTTATGCCGCATCCTTCGGCCCCAGCGTCATCCAGGCGGGACTCCTCCAGACGCTGGCCTTTTTCTGCCGCGCCGACCGGGAAGCTGAAGACGATGCCGAGGGAAAAGACCGGAAGGTCGTGGTGAAACTGATGGAAGACGTCCTGGCCCAGGCGGGCTATCTTCATCCCGTCCCCGATGGCGGCACCCTGTTCGACACGGTGCGGGAGCAGATCCGGGAGCGGCCGGGGGACCGGACCCGCCTCAAGTCCCTGGTCCTGGAGGCATCGGCGGCCTGTAAGCTGGTCATGCGGACATTTCCGGTGGAAAAGGAGCGCTAAACCCCCGTAATCCATACGCTTTGAGGAGATCATCATGCCAAAGTTGAAATCCCTGGAAGATTTGAAGAACATTCAGCTTTCTCAATCGTCCCAACCGCCACCAAAAGATCAGGACAGCGGTGGAACACCCGCCACCGGCGGGAATGCCGGCCATTATTTCTTTCATGGCCGATCCCCGGATAACGGGGACAAGCTCAGGATAACCGACTGGGATTACGGCCAGTCGCTTGCGAAAGACCCCCTGCCCAAATTTCTTGGCGCAAGCGAGGCGCGCCTCGATGCGGTCCGATTCAACGGCATTGACTATGCGGACTGGTTTGACGCCAGGGACTGGCAACAGGGCGGAAATTTCAGATATTTCGAGCTGACGACCGCTTATCCGGGGATGGTCCTGGGATCCGGCTATGCGCATCCGGCATTTCGACGGGGAGATACCGAGCCCGGCGATTTCCAGATCGGCTTTTTCTTTGACTGGACCACCGGACTGCCGGTGATTCCCGGCTCCACCGTCAAGGGCATCCTCCGGGCCGTCTTCCCCAAGTCCAGGGACCGTCAAGCGGTGGCCGCTGAAAGGCGGAGCTATCTGGCCCAACGGATCAGCGAGATAGTCAAACAGCCGGTTCCGGACAGTGACGGCTTCGTGACCGCGCTCGAGGACCGGCTTTTTCAGCACCAGGGGAAGGATTGGCCCGTCAACATCTTCCACGATGCCTATCCGCGGACGGCCGGCCAGGATGGCCGGGTCTTCGCCGAGGACTATATTACGCCGCACGGCGGTCCGGGCCGGAACGATCCGTTCAAGGACCCCATCCCGCTCCGTTTCCTGAAAATCGGTCCGGGCGTAACCTTCCGGTTCCAGTTCCGGCTCAGCCCCATCGAGCTGGACGGGGTCAGCCTGAAACCGGGCCATCTGAGCAATCTGTTCAAACGGATTTTGACCGATTTCGGGATCGGTGCCAAACGGAATACGGGATACGGAGTATTGGTTGAAGCCTAGCGGGACGGCTCCAGGGCCGCCCGCTGTTGAAGGTGAAGATAGAAACCGCCCCGCCGTCGAGGTGAGTCATCAAGCGGCGGGGCGGCTTCTGAAACGGGACCTTTACCCCAAGAGGAGCGATCGATGCCCAAAAAGAATTCGGCGGACCGGATCTGGTTGGCTCCCCTGAGCACGGAGCAATACGAAACCATCAATCCCTTCTGGGCCTGGTGCGAAGCCGGGGAAGGGGTTATATCGGAAGTGGTTCTGCTTCATGACGTGGATCTGTCGGCCCACGCGGAAAGTACGGCGGCGGCCTTCGGGGCGGTTGCCGCGGCGTATCTCGAAGACACCCCGTCCGTCCGGAAGGTGCCGTTCGACGATGAGGATGTCCGGGAATTCCGGGCCAAGGCCGAGAGCGTCTTCCAGGATGCCGCCGGGAGCGGTCAGCGCCTGATCGTGGACATATCCGCGACAACGTTGAACTATGTGCCGGTCTTTTTGATGGATATGGTCCGGTCCCACATAAAGACCGTTGAACGGGTCCTTTACTTCCAATATGACGCCCATCGTCTGCGCCGGATTCCCTACGCGTTGATCCCTCGGAAAGGCATTATCCGGCACAACCTGCTCGATGCCATGAACCGAAAACAAAAGGGGGGCAAATGAAAGCGGCCCAGTTCCAGATGTCCAAGGAAGAGACCATCATTTTTTTCAACGCCCTGATCGACCTCGGATTGGATCGAAATTTAAGCCTTTCGGCGCCATTGATCGGCGAAACCACCCTGTTCAAAGCCCATCTGGCGGATCGGTCCGTCACCCTGAGCGATCTGATCCGGCATTCGGATTATCAGCGGGTTATCCAATCCATTCCGGAACGGGCCCGGCGGGAAGTCCCTGATTATGGCGACATCGAACAGGCCTTTTACCAGGCCGGCATTCTTCCGCCGGGGGGCATTGAGCGCCTGGATGAAATCCTGGACGATCTCCGGGAGCGGGATGTGACTCAGGGCGGTGATGTCTATTACATCGCACCGGATACCAATCTGATGCGGGACCGGTTCTATAGCGTGTATCTCAGTGAGCAGCCGCGGCATCAGAACCTCGACTATCTTTTATGTGATACCGTCCGCGAGGAGCTCCGGAACCGGCTGGATAAATTCAAGTGGAATGATTTTAAGAGTCTCAAGCCGCTTGCCCCACGATTGCTCGAAGACTGTTTCATGAACCAGAATCATCTGGATGACCGGCTGCGGTACATCGGATTTCTGGAATACAACCGGATGCGCGCCGCCACTTCCTGTGAGGCCATCGATGCCCCGGCCTCCCAACGCTCCGGAATGGATAACGACCGGTTCATTCAACAAGCCTATCGGGAGTTTGTGGGGGTCGGCCGAAAGGTGGTGTTTCTGTCACGGGACAATGAGGCGGTCAGGGCCATGAGCGGTGAGGAAAATGTCATTTCCGTCCTCCTGACCCATCAACCGATGCGGATGACCGATGTTGCCATCCGGTGGCGCCGGTTTTTCGACTTTCTCTACATTCTCGGCGTCCTATACGGGAGAATCGACCTGAGCATCGGCGGCGTGCCCACCGCCTCCATCTTCGGCGTATGGCGGGGAAAGGATGTGCGGGCATGGGAGCAGGACATCCTGCGGCTGGATTTGATCCGCCCGCGCCGGGCGACTTCGGAGGATCAGCGGGATTTCGACTTCATCTCGAAGCGGATGGAGAAAAACCTCGCGGTCCTCCGGGCCATCGGAGCGTAACGGCATGGCGGCACCGACCCTATCGGATGTGGCTGAGCCTGAACGGCTGCGGGATGCCTGGCAACGGGTCCGTAAGAAAGGGGCCGCCGGCGGCGTGGACGGCATGTCGGTGGCGGAATTCGAGCGCGACGCGGAAACCTATCTTGCCGAGCTGTCCAAGGTGCTGCGCCTGGGGGCCTATGTGCCGGAGCCTCTCAAACACGGCTCCGTCGATAAGCCCGGCAAGATGAAAAAACGGGACATCGGACTGCCTTCAGTCCGGGACAAGGTCGTTCAGACCACTTTGGCCCGGCTCCTGGTTGACTTTTATGATCCCCAGCTTTCCAACTGCTCGTATGCCTACCGGCCCGGCAAAGGGACGGTCAAGGCCATCGGGCGGGTCCGTGACTTCCTGAAACGGAAGAACGTCTGGGCCGCGCCCGTGGACATCGTTGATTTCTTTGACACCATTCACCACGATACCTGCCTTTCGATTCTGGAACGGCGGATAACCGATCCGGGCGTGGTCCGCCTGGTAAAGCTTTACCTTTCCACCGGGGTCCTGAAACATGACCGCTGGGAGGATACTTTTGACGGTGTGCCCCAAGGCGGTGTCCTCAGCCCGGTTATGAGCAACATTTACCTGAACGAGCTTGATCAGTTTCTCCACCAACGGAACACCGTGTTTGTCCGATACGCCGACGATATCTTGTTGATGGCAACGGACCGGAACCTGTTACTCAAAGAGATCGCCTCCGCCGAGGATTTTCTGAAAAAGACCCTTCGGCTGATGACCCACTCGTCGGATGACCCGGCGGCCAACATCTCCCGGGGCTTTTCGTTTCTGGGCATTTTCTTTCACCGGGACCGGATTCGGATCGATTATAACCGGATGGATGAGAAGGTGAATCGAATCCGGGGAGAGTTGGCCGGCCGGCGGGACTTCCGGGGCGTCATAACCCGTCTCAATGATTTTTTCACGGGTGTCCGACGGTATTACGCCCGCCTGATGCCGAACAGCCACCAGCTCGACACGCTGGAAAGCCGGGCGCTGGCGGAGCTGTCAGGCTTTATCGCCCGGGGCAAGGCTGAAGGATTTGTCGAAACCAAGAAAATGTGCCGTGAACACCTGGAACGGCTCGTTTTCATCCGTGACAAAACGGCCAATCAGAAAAAGCCGGTCATCGACAAAATCATCGAGGACGGCTTTACCCGGTTTCAGGAAACCGACACCCAGACCGCCCAAAAAGCGGATAACCGGTCGGTCCAGTCGGCCGTGGGAAAGAAGAAACAGCAATACGCCCGGAAGCTGGCCACCGAAACCGAGCTGGTCGTCTCCAAATTCGGCCACTTCATCGGATATACCCGCTACAAGTTCACGGTTAAGCATAAGGGGGTGGTGGTGGCGGCGGTTCCCAAAAACCGCCTCCGCCGGCTGGTGATCAACTCCCGGGGCGTGACCATCAGCTCCGACTGCATTCATCAGTGTTGTAAACGCGGTATCAGCATTGAGCTCCTTTCCGACCGGGGAGAGCCCTTCGCCATGCTATATTCCCCGCAATTCGCCATCACCCAGGCAAGCGCCGAGCAATTGGGTGCCAGGGATACCCCCACCGGCGCCCATCTCGCCTGTGAGTTTCTCAAGGGCAAAGCCCGCAACCAGATCAACATGCTGAAATACTTCAATAAGTATTTGAAACGGGTCGAGCCGGAAAAGGGGGAAGTGGTCGCCGCCAATGTCATCCAGATGCAGGCCCTGGCCAAAAACTTGAAGCCGGGACAAGCCAGGGATGAGCCCAGGGAAACCTTCCGAAACCGGCTCATGGGCCTTGAAGGCAATATCTCCACCTATTATTGGGCATCCGTGAGACAGATCCTGCCCCCTGAATTGCCGTTTGAAGGGAGGGTGACCCGTGGGGCAAGGGATACGGTCAATTCAGTCATCAACTACGGATATGGGATTCTCTACAACCGGGTCCAACAGGCCCTGGCCGATGCCGGCGCGGCTCTCCACATCAGCTTTCTCCACGAGCCACAAGGGAAAAAGCCGACGCTGGTTTTCGACCTGATCGAGGAGTTCCGCCAGTTTATCGTCGATCGGACGGTCATTGCCATGTTCAACCGCCAGGAGCCGCTCAATACCGATAAACGGGGCTATTTAACGGAGAAAACCCGCCAATTGATCGTCAAAAATGTTCAGGAACGCCTCGGAAGCTACATCCGGTGGCGCCGAAAACAGTGGCGATGCGAAGATGTGATCCTGCATCAGGCCCGGCTGGTCATGCACCATGTTCGGGGAGAGAAAAAATATCGAGCGTTTATCGGCAGATATTGACGTTATGGTCTTGATCGGTTAGCTTGTTGCCGAGCTGAAAACCGGCGGACGTTACCGTGTCCCGCTGTCTTGATCATCATTTCGGCCACGCGGCGTCCGGACCTAACCCCCCTATCACGCCTCCGCGTGATTCCCTAAAGAGAAGGGGGGAATGATCATGCCATGATTTCAGGTATATCCGGCAATTGATCTCACCCCCTCTCCTTTAGGCTGTGTTTTACACACGCTTGGCACCGATAAAAGCGA
>CAZNLT010000148.1:0-14541 GCA_964573705.1 uncultured Desulfobacterales bacterium | reverse complement strand
TAAAAATATAGTCTTCTGGACAGAGGATATTCCCCAGACGAGATCGTATCCGGCCGGGGCTCGACCCCGGCGATCCGCGCTCCCTGGATAATATCCCGGTTTTCGTCCAGAAAGCTGAAGCCGAAGATGCCGAATGCATCCTTGTCGAGTGACAATCTCTGGACGATCAGTTTGTCGTTTTCCCCGGCGTCGATCCAGACGCCGTCCCGGCGGATTTCGGTGTATTCGTCTGGGTACCCCTCCATCCGTTGGGTGGCCGCCTCCATGACCAGTTCTTCAAAAGCATCCCGGGTTCCGGAGGTCGTGGGCGGCCCATAGATCCTGATCACTCGGCGGGGCAGCCGATCTGCGATCTCATCCCAGAATTTGTAGGGGTTTTTCACCAGCCGCCCGCTTTCGTCGGGATCCGGCACTTCTTCCGCTACCGCCAGAGTGATCTCCGACAGGGTGAAATCAATGGGCTCGTCATCCTTATTCTGGGCAACGGAGATGCCGTCATAGCCGATCACCGCTTCAGTGATTGCGTTTATCCCGTTCTTCTGAGCCCGCTTGAACTCGCTGATTTTGATCCTGCGGGAGGAATTGGTCAGATCCGGCGTGGCGGGTCCCACACCGGCGCCGAAGAGTATGTGGCCGCCGCCTGAACCGGTGGATTCCACGACCGGTGTCCGGAAGCGGGTGGTTCTGCCGAATTCTTCCGCCACGTAGCGACTAAAGGGGTAGATGGTGCTGGAGCCGACGATGCGTATGGGAACACCCGCATTTGCAAACCCTTCGGCAGCATAAAAAACGGCCAAAATTGAAAAAAGGATCACCCTTGCGCTGCTGTACATGTTTTCTCCTTTCGCCTTCATCAACAAAGCCCTAATCCTATTATGGACGCTGGATTTGGCGGATGAATTTTTCGGTGCATCTGATCCCTTGTCATGCTTATCTAAGATTTGTTAGAAAAAAGTTAAATTTGTATTTCATACTTCTGAAAAACCTTTCTTAATGTTAAATTAATTAACAGGACATTGTGCAGAAACAATTACAAGATAATCCATCATAAGGGGTTTGAAGCAAAAAAATGAAAAGAAAATCGCTCGCATTCAAATTGATCATCGGCGGAATTTTGGTTGTTTTAATCCCCGTCGGCTTTCTCGGCTTTGTATCGGTAACCAAATCTTCCGACGCCCTGTCGGACATTTCCAGTGAACAGGTGGTTACGATTTCGAAAATTATAGCGAACATGACCGAACTGGCCCTCAGGGAAGAATTGAAAATCGTCACGGAATTGGCTGCCGGCAATGCGGTCATTGCGGCGGCGGAAAAAGTCCGGTCTGCCGGGATCGAAGCATCCGGAGCCGAGATAGCCGACCTGAACCGTAAATTGCGCCATGCCATGAACCGAATCGGCAAGGATTATGAATTCCTGGTGGTCGCCGATCCAAGTGGAATCGTATTCGCCGGGCATGGAGATGGTGATGCCGTCGGGGTTTCATTAGCCGCTCGCAGGTATTTTCAAAGGGTCATTCAAGATCTTGAAGCACACGTAGGCGCCATGGTCCCGTCCAGCGTCACCGGCAAACCGGTGGTACCGTTCGCCGCTCCCGTTTTCTCAGAATCCAATGAGCTGGTCGGGGTTGTGGTCACCGTGCTGAAGGCCGATTTCCTGGTGGAGGAGATCACCGGGATTCAAATCGGCGAAACCGGGTATCCTTATCTGCTGAATGAAACCGGATTAATCATCGCCCACACGCGACAAGAACATGTATTTACTACAGACTTAAAAAAAATCAAAGGCATGGAAACCATCTCAGAGCGGATCGCTCGAAAAGAGACCGGTTTTGAAAATTACGTGTTCGAGGGTATGCCAAAAATCGCCGGTTTCACGCACATCCCCCTCACCGGTTGGACCCTGGTCGCCGCTCAAAATATTTCAGAGTATCTCGCCCCTTCAAGACAGATCCGAAATACCATCTGTATTGCAGGGGGTCTATTTCTGATGGTAACTATTCTTCTTATTCTTTTTTTCGCCCGCCGCATCGCCTCACCCATTATGCGCTCCGTGGAGATCATCAATGATACTTCCGACCAAGTATCATCAGCGTCCAACCAAGTCGCCGCTACGGCTCAATCCCTGGCCGAAGGAGCCAGTCAGCAGGCAGCCTCCTTGGAGGAGACCACCTCCTCTTTGGAAGAAATGTCCACCATGACCCGTCAGAATGCGGATCATGCCCAACAGATGAAGCTTTCCCGGGATGAAGCTTTCAACTCCCTTCAGTCCGCCAATGATTACATGAAAAAAACCGGTGAAGCCATGACCTCCATTCAGACCAGAGGCGATCAGGTGTCCACCATCGTGAAAAGCATTGATGAAATCGCATTTCAGACCAACCTACTGGCCCTTAACGCCGCCGTCGAAGCGGCCAGAGCGGGGGATGCCGGTCTGGGATTTGCCGTAGTAGCCGATGAAGTAAGAAATCTGGCCATTCGTGCCGCCGAAGCCGCCAAAAACACCCAGGAGCTGATTGAAAAAACCACCGCTGAGATTCGTACCGGCTCGGAGCTGATCCGAAAAACCGAAACGGAATTCGAGATCACCCTCAACCACAACCAAAAAGTCAGAGAACTGATTGATGAAATCGTGGTAGCGGCCCGGCAACAGGCCCAGGGCATCGAACAGATCAACACCGCGGTGGCGGATATGGACAAGGTGATCCAAAGCACGGCGGCCAATGCTGAGGAATCTTCAGGAGCCGCCGAAGAAATGAACGCTCAGGCCGAACAGATGAAGGAGGTGGTTCAAAATCTTCTCAGAATTATTGAAGGCGGAAGCAACGGTCACAGGAGAAGAACATCGACAATCCAATCGCCCGCGACTCCCCGGGTACAGAACACGCCCCCTAAGTCCGAGATACAGGTTCATGAAGAAACTATTCGCCCGGATCAGGTGATTCCTTTTGACGGGAATGAGTTAAAAAATTTTTAAAATAAAGGATCCTTCCTCTCAAAAATGAGCCGCTGATCAAATTTTTAACGGAGGTTTAACACGCTCCTAACATTGGCCCTATAATTCCTTAAACCAAAGTGATCTGCATGGAATAACTAACTGACTTTGATTTTTTCTTATCAATCGGTGCAGGAGCCTTGGGAGTCAGGTGCCGTTTTTGGAATAAAAAAAACTAAACCGTACCGATCCGAAGCACCGGAGTAAGATGTCGACAGTGAAAGGAATAGTGGATGAAAGGGGCAGCAACAGATCCAGAATGGATCACCGAGGCAAAACAGATGAAAGACAATAAATATCTTACATTTATCCTCAACAAAACCGGATACGGCGTCCACATACTCAAAGTACGAGAAATCATCGGTATGATGCCGGTGACCCAGGTACCCCAGACGCCCGAGTTTGTTCGGGGGGTTGTGAATCTTCGCGGAAAGGTTATCCCGGTGATCGATTTACGCCTTCGGTTCCAAATGGAGGCGGTGGAAGCCACGGACCGGACGTGCATCATCGTCATGGAGATCGAAACCGCCGGAAGCACTCTTCAGATCGGCGTCGTGGTGGACGGCGTCTCCGAAGTCATTGCACTGAAAGAGGCGGATATTCAAACGGATCTCCCCTTGGGACGTAATTTCAATTCCGATCTGATTCAGGGAGTGGCCAAACAAAAAGACGGAATCAAAATTCTTCTCGATTTGGATCAAATCCTCTCTTCAGATGTAGCCGTTCTTCTGAACCATGCTGCCTGAAATACCCCCCGTATCCTGGAGTAAATAAACACCAGACACATCCATTAAGAACATTCAACACAAAAGGATAAAAATGCCCTTTTTAAGAAGCATTCGGTCAAAGGAGACGATCCATGAAGCGGAACTATTTTAGACTGCGGCCCCTCCTGCCGGCTCGCGGCGTTTTCCATAGAATGATGTCTGCACCGTTGGGTGGATGCTCTGCCCGGGTATGTCCACTCAGATATCTGGTGCTGATTTCGCTGGTGCTGGTTTCGGTATCCATCACCCATGCCGAGGAGCTCATCATCTATACCGAAGAACTGCCGCCATTGAATTACTATGATAGGGACACGGAATCGGCTGCCGGCTATTCCGTCGAAATCGTCAAAGAACTGCTGAAACGCTCCGGCTTCACGGTTTCCGGCGGTTACATTCGGGTCTTCCCCTGGGTGAGAGCTTTTCAAAAGGCTCAAGAGACCAAAAACGCGTTGCTGTTTTCCATGACCCGGACCCCCGACAGAGAAGCCTTGTTCAAATGGGTCGGCCCCATTGCGGACCGGACCGTCTGGATGTGGAAGCTGAAGGCGCGCAATGATATTGATGCGCCGACCCTGGAAAAAGCCAAAGACTACACCGTCGCCGGTGTCAGCGGGTTTGCAGCCACCGAATACCTGAAACAACAGGGATTTGAGGTGGAACTTACCACCAGCGTTGAACAGAACTGGAAAAAACTCCTGGCCGGCCGAGTCGATTTGGGGACGGCCCTGGAACTGGAAGCGGCCTGTTATATGAAGCAAATGGGCCGACGCTTTCACCAACTGGAACGGCTGTTCATTCTTGATGACAGCCATCAATTTTATATCGCTCTGAATCGTCAAACCGAGGATGATATCGTTGAACGACTTCAACTGGCCTTGGACCGAATGAAATCCGACGGGTGTTTAAAACGGCTGCATGACCAATTCCTGGACTGAATATGAAAGAAAAAAAGTTCCAAAGCATCGGCTTTAAAATCAACGGCGCCGTTTTGGGGGTCACCGGCATAGTGGCCATGGCCGTCATGGCGGTTCTTTTCTGGGTGTTTTACCACGCTGAAGAAAGAAGAGTTCAACTGCACATCGGCGAAATCGAAAAAGCCCATATCCCCCCGCTGACACAAAATCTCTGGAATTTTAATTTCCCCCAAATTCGACTCCACCTGGAAGGGATGTTGAGCATTCCCCATGTCCAAAATGTTGCGCTGAAAAGCGAAGGGCAGCGGATATCCTTCGGGAACCCTTCGTCCAGCGGCGCCATGACAAATTTATTCCCGCTTGTAAAGGAGGCGGTGGGACCCATCGGTTATCTGGAAATCCAATTCTCTCGACAGGCCATTCGATCGGCGACCTTCCGCCAAATTGAAACCGTTTATATTACAGTGCTGCTTCATATGGCGCTGGTCAGCGGCCTTTTAATCTGGATCTTTCAACGAAAAATTACCCGTCACCTGACGGCTCTGGGAGATTTTACCGGAAAACTGTCACCGGAGAATCTGAATTCCAGCTTCCGGTTCAACCGAAAACCGGCCCGAAACACAGTGGATGAATTGGATCTGCTTTTAAATTCCATCGACCAGATGCGAACCAATATGGCCGAGCAGCTGGAAAAACAGAAATCGATGGAGGCGCAGTTGCTGCGAACCCGGAAAATGGAGGCGCTCGGCACCCTGGCCGGAGGGGTGGCCCACGACCTGAACAATATCCTGAGCGGGATCGTCACCTATCCCGATCTGCTGATGCTGAAGTACCCGGAAGGCAGCCCCATGCGGGAAACCCTGCAAGTCATTAAAAAATCAGGGCTTCGGGCCGCCGCGATTGTGGATGATCTGTTGACCCTGGCCCGCCGGAACGTTTCCGTCATGGATGTGGTGGATGTCAACCAAATGGCGGCCGATTATCTGGAAAGCCCGGAATTTGAAATACTCAAATATCATCACCCGGAGATCACGTTTCATACGGATTTGAAAGCCGATGGAATGATCATCCGCGGTTCTTCAGCCCATTTGACCAAATCCCTGATGAACCTGGTTTCCAACGCCGCCGAATCCATCCAAGGTCCGGGAACCGTCACCGTCTCTACCCGAAACCGGCATGTGGACGGTGAAAACGAGATTCCCGGTGTGCCGCCGGGAGACTTTGTCATGGTAACGGTCACAGATGACGGTTCCGGAATCGCCGACGAGGATCTGGAGCGGATTTTTGAGCCTTTTTACACCAAAAAATCCATGGGAAGAAGCGGTACCGGCCTGGGAATGGCGGTGGTATACGGAACCGTTCAGGACCATCATGGACATATCGACATTCAGACCGAACTCGAAGAGGGTACGGTGATTTCCCTGTTGTTTCCCGCCACCCGAAAAGAAGCGGATTCGAATGATCATTCTGCAAACAGCTTTTCCGGCCGGGGTGAAACCATTCTGGTCGTCGATGATGTCGGGGAACAGCGGGAGATCGCTGCCGATATTTTGAAAAAGCTCGACTATTCCGTGAAGACCGCCGCAAGCGGAGAAGAGGCGGTGGCCTATCTGAAGCAGTTTCCGGCGGATCTGGTGGTGCTGGATATGATCATGGTGCCGGGAATGGACGGCCTCGATACCTATAAGGCGATTCGCGAAATTCGGCCGGGTCAGCGGGTGCTTCTGGTCAGCGGGTATTCCGAAAACCGGAGGGTGAAAACGGCGCTGGGACTGGGCGCCGGAGGGTATTTGCGCAAACCGTATCTGCTGCAAACCATCGGCGCAGCAGTTCGGAAAGTGCTTGAAAAGGAAGCCCCTCAGGAATTCTATCGGCGCGCCTGCTAATCACACCTTTTGGGTTTGCTCATGGCCGGCGTATTCAAAAGAATCGGGAAATTATTTTTCAGGACGACAACCGCCGGCCACCCTAATCCCTTACGACGGTAGAAGACAGACATGGTCATCCAAAAATTAAACTTATCTCAACAACTGGTTATCGGGGCCATTCTGTTGGTGGCTCTTCCCTTGATCGCCATCGGAACGGCTTCATTTATGACCAGCTATCGAATGGCGGAAACAACGGTCGGGAACAATCGGCGGCTGCGGCCGCCGGCCTGGCGAAGGCTGTGGACCTGCGGCTCCGAGACCAAGTGCTTATCGCCCAAAGCCTGGCGACCAGCTATCGCAACTTCGGAGGCATGGATATCCGTTTTTACGCCGAAATCAGCATCGATGAGCAATCCGAGGAAAACCTCAACACCAGCCTCCGCGACACCCTCTCCCAGTTGGGAACGGATTACGAAGCGGTGTTTCTCGGCGATGCCGACGGCCTCCTGTTCGCCGGGTCCATGCTGGACGGAACGTCTCCCTTCAAGGGGATTGATATCAGCGACAGGCCTGTTTTTCAGAAAACTCGATCCGGCACCCGGACGAGCATCAGCCAAGCATTTCAATCCCAAATTTCCAAGGAACCGGTCATATGGTTTCTTGCACCGGTGCTGGACAAGGGCAAGCGGTTCGCCGGCGTATTCGGGCTCGTTATGAGACTAAAAGCGTTCGATTCCCTCATTGCGAAATACCGGTCGGGAGACTCCGGATATGCATTCATGGTGGATCGGACCGGTCTGATCGTCAATCATCCCGATCCGGATTTCACTTTAGAATTGAACGTGAAGCGTCTGGACGGTCTGGAGACTTTTTCCGAGGCCATGCTTCAACAGTCACATGGTTCGGAGCATTACCGTTTCCGAAATGTTGAGAAACTCGCCGGTTTTGCCGAGGTACCCGTCAATGGGTGGCGGGTTGCCGTGAGTCAAAATGTGGAGGAAATCTTCGAATCGGCCAAAACAGTGATTCGAATCAATATCGGAATCGGGATTTTGTTTCTGGTATTGTCATGTATGGCCGCGGTGTGGTTTTCACGGTTCGTCTCTTCCGCGGTAAAGCGGGCGGCAAATCAAATCAATGAGGAGGCCGATACGGTAAGGACCAATTCGGCAGGCCTCTCCGCTTCCAGCGGCGCACTTTCCGAATCGACCAACCAGCAGGCGGCCTCGCTGGAGGAGACCGCGTCCTCTCTGGAAGCGCTGACCGGCATGACCCGAAAAAACGCCGGGCAGGCCGGAGAGGCCAACGAGCTGGTCGAATCATCGGGCCGAACCATTGCCCAGGCGGCAGCCGCCACTGCCGACATGCTGCGGGTCATGCAGTCCATTTCAGAATCCGGCCTGAAAACCCAGAAAATCGTCAAAACCATTGACGAGATCGCCTTTCAAACCAATCTGCTGGCCTTGAACGCCGCCGTGGAGGCGGCACGAGCCGGGGAAGCCGGAGCGGGATTTGCAGTAGTGGCCGATGAGGTTCGCCGCCTGGCGCAACGGGCTTCGGATGCGGCGACCGACAGCTCCGCGGCCACCCGCCTTTTACTGAAGTTGGTTCACGGCCAATCGGCAAACGGGAACGGCATATCCCCGGATTCACCAAGAAATAAAACAGACTTGCCATGCCTGGATTCAAGATTGTATAGGTTATCGAAACAGCGCCTTGGATCGAAAAACTGTATGCGAGAACCTATCAAGATGGTCAGCAGAAACTCAAGCTACTGTCAGCTTCGGTGAACCGGTCTGATTTAATCAAATATGATAAATTCCGATTGGAATGGGGCTTGATTCTTCTGAGGATCTTCAGTTATACAAAAGGAGAGATTTAATGAAATATCAATCCTTTTTGAAAGAAAGGCAATTCACTCATGAATCCATTCAATCTTATGGTAAAAGGAATGTCCCTGGTATTCGATGCCTATGCCGATGGTTTGAAAATTATGGCTCATCAAGTAAATTTCCTGGTCAAAGACCCATCAGGAAGAGATCCTCAAATTGATCAGAAGGCAGATAAATCGCCGGCCGATTCAGAGGGACCCCAAAAACCGGAAAAAGAACATGAGCAACCTTCCGGCGATACCCGGAAGACAAAACCTTCTCTTGCCCCCCCAACCAAAGAAACAAAAAAAGCGTCGCCTGAAGACACCACCGGGTCGTCCAAACCTGCATCTCAATTGGCGCGGAAGGAAACCTCCAAACCCAAAGCGACATCCAAATCAAGACCGGAAACGGATACAGGAAAGGTCTACCGCATTATCAGTCGATCCCCAAAAGGGGTAACCGTCGACGACCTTTCCAAAGAATCCGGTTTTGATCGTCAGAAAATCTATGGGATCGTCAGCAGGCTAAAAAAACAAGACAAAATCAAAAGCCCCCAAAAAGGATTTTACAAAAAGACATAATTCTCTCGATACCGCCATAAAACCAGATTCCACAGTGCCGGATGGAGCGATGTCATGCCTGATTTTCGAAAAACCGTTCTGGTCATCGAGGATGAACCCAAGATCGCCGACTGGATTCAGAAATATTTTGAAGAGGCCGGTTTTGATGTCATCCTCGCCCTGGACGGTCAAACCGGATATCAAACGGCTTGTAAACGCCTGCCGGATCTGCTGATCCTGGATCTCAACCTCCCCGGAATGGACGGCATCGAAATCTGCCGCCGTCTTCGAATGTATGCCGACCCCGCTGTATCCGGCATTCCCGTGATCATGCTGACCGCCCGGGCCGAAGAAGCGGACCGCCTGAAAGGGTTCAGCACCGGGGCCGATGACTATGTCATCAAGCCCTTCAGCCCCAAAGAGCTGGTAGCCCGAGCTCAGGCGATTTTCCGTCGACTGGAGCGCCAGGCAGGCCCCCGCCGGGTGCTGAAGGACGGGGATCTGGTGGTGGAGCCGGAGGCCCGAATCGCCATGATTGGCGGCCGCCCCGTGGACCTCACGCCCAATGAATTCGATATCCTGGTCGCCCTGATGGAAAACCGGGGGCGGGCACTGGCCCGGACCCGACTGGTCGAGTTGGCCCTGGGCCTCGATTATGACGGCCTGGACCGAACCGTGGATGTTTATGTGAGGGGGATCCGCAAAAAAATCGAAATCGACCCCAAAAACCCGGTCCGAATCGTCACGGTGTACGGGGTCGGATACCGGTATGAGACCTGACAACGGTCGACGCCGCTGGATGCCGCGGTCTCTGCGGGTTCGGCTTGCCACCAGTTTTGTGCTGATCATCCTGTTCAGCACCGGCACCCTCATTTTCACGGTGGAACTGATCGCCCAGAACAAGTCGGAGGATGTGATGACCCTCATCAGCCGGCGGCGGGCGTTTCGCCAGGCCCCGGTCTTTGCCCATTATTTCCGCCGATCGGGCTCCTGGGACAGGGTGGCCGCCCTTGCGCAGGAACTGGTGGCCCCGATTCCGGCAGATCTGACCCCTCCCGGTCTTTATCGCCGGACCGGCGCCCCTCCGGCGCGGCTTTTCGAAATGCTGAACATGGTAGAGCAGGACCGACTGATTCTGACCTGCCCGGACGGCCGGGTGATTGCAGATACCGATTCCGCGGCGGCGCTGGGGCAAAGGCTTTCGGCCCCATTAAAAAGACTTGCCGTTCCGATCCGGATTGAGGAAGGGGAAATCGGACGACTCGTCAGTCTGTCCGCCGAGGCGGGCCTCGATTTTTACCCCATCCGGCGAATGCTTCGACGGCTCCTCTCAATGGCCGCCATTATCGCCAGCCTTCTGGGATTAACCCTCAGCATCTTTTTCGCCCACGGTCTGACCCGTTCCCTTCGCAGCCTGGCGACCGCCGCCCGCCGGTTCGCCGACGGCCGGCACACCGATCCCCTGCCGGTGCAGAGAGACGATGACATCGGAGACCTGACCCGAACCTTCAATGACATGATGGCCGCCTTGGACCGCCAGCAGCAGGCCCGCCGTCAGATGGCGGCCGATATCGCCCACGAACTGCGCACTCCGTTGAGCGTCATGCGCCTGGAGATCGAAGGCCTGTCGGATGGAATGCAGACACCGACCCAGGCCGCGGCATCGCTTCAACATGAACTGAACAAACTCCAACGGCTGATCGAAGACCTTCGCTGGCTGTCCCTGGCGGATGCGGGAGCGGTCACACTGGAAAAATCGCGAACGGCCCTTTCCTTTCTGCTGCAAGGAGTGGCCGATTCCTGGCAGCACCAGATGAATTCCCGCCATGTCGAACTGATTTCCGACATCCCTGCAAATCTGCCCGCCATCGAAGCCGACGAGATCCGGCTGATTCAGGTTTTCGACAACCTGCTCAGCAATGCACTGCGCTTTACGCCGGCCGGGCGCCGGGTGGTGTTGGGCGCCCGGCTGGAGAACGCATCCGTTCTGATCTGGGTCAAAAACCATGGTCCGCGAATCGACCCCGCCGCGCTGCCGCTGATTTTTGAACGGTTTTACCGAACAGACCGGTCCCGAAGCAGAAACACCGGCGGAACCGGTCTGGGGCTGGCCATCGCCAGACAATGGGTGCGCCTTCACGGCGGAACCATTCGGGCCGAAAACCATCCCGACGGGGTCTGCTTTTCGGTTTCGCTGCCGATTGCCGTTTCAAAGGATAAAGGCCGGCCGACCCGCTGAACCGCCGTTCACTCATCTTCTTCAGATCTTCACATTTTCTTCCCCATTCCTTAACAACACCCCGCTACCATGGCGGAAAAATCGATGATGTCCATCGATGCACAAAACGTATATTGGAAAGGAGAAAATGTATGAACATGAGACGATTACAAAAAATGGGAATGGCCCTGGCGGGAGTCGCCGTGTTGACGCTGGCGGCAGGAGATGCGCCGGCCGTGGGCGCCGGTTTCAACAGCGCTTTTCGAAACCACCGGAACAGTGCGGAAACCGGCAGTGCAGATACGGTTTCCGGTTTTCGGTTCTGGCTGTCCGGTGACCGGATTGGAATCCGCTGCTCGAACGATTGGAGCGCGCCGATTACCGAGTTGGCGGCGGAAACCTTTGAGATGACCGAAGCCGCAGTTGTGGAAGCCCTCCAGACCGGAGCGGTGCTTATCGAACTGGCTCAGGACGAAACCCAGGAATGGAAATTCAAATTCAAACTCATTGAACGGATGAATGAATTGATCGACCAGGCGGTAGCCCAGGGGCTTATCAGTGAGCAGATGGCTATGAACCTGAAAGCCGCAACCCCGTCCCTGGCATCTTTTCTCTCGGAAAACGGCGGCGGGCCGTACTGGGGAAAAGGGTTTCTCGGCGGCAAAGGATGGGGTACCTGGCGGAATGAAACGGCGGTTTTTCTGGAGATGACCGTCGAGGACCTGGCCGTGGCCCTGCTGAACGGCACATCCCTCGGGGATTTAACCGAAGGGATGGGAAAGGATGTGGATGAGCTGATCGATATCCTGCTGGCCGATTTCCATCAGACCGTGGACCTGATGGTGGAAAACGGGGTGTTGACCCCCGAACAGGCGGACCGAATCATGGTATGGGCGGAATTCATCCTCGGACGATTGATCTATACCAACGGGCCGTGCAGCGCCGCCGCCGTCCATTAAACTGGTTGCTTGACATCACTCGAATGATCTGGTTCCCCCGCACCTGTCTTCGGTGCGGGGGATTATTCGGTTCATGTAATTTTTAAGACGAACGGTTGATGTCAGGTCGATGGTAACTGGGTCCTTTTCAGGTCGGCAAAAAGGACGGCAATGGCAAGGCCCAACTTGCGATCAAGCAGTCCGCTGTCATTCATTGAGAAATCGACCGACTTAACGCCTTATACCTGAGCCAGAATGGCTACATAGTTCTTCCCGTACTTCTTCGCGCATTTGGGGCAGGTCGTGTAAAAAAAGTACATCTTCTGAAGATGCTTTTCCCGGTTCCGGACAAATGTTCTCATCTCTTCGGTCCATTTTCGCATGTTCCGATACGGCCCCTCAAACACTTTGGAGAGATAAGTCCCTGAGATAGTCGCCGTCTCCACACCCGGAACCGCTTTGGTCACCTGAATATAGACGTCGGCGCCCCACAATGAATTCTCATCGGAAAGCACGACCATGGTTTCCGGATGGGCGTCCACCGCCTCTATCCGACCGGCGTTCCGCTTCATCACCGCGCCGAAGTTGAGCGGAATGTGAAAAAAACTGGTCACCCGATCCTTGACGAACCGCTTGTTTTCCCATACGAGTTCCTTTTCGTCCCAAGGCGCAGGATCGAATCTGGGGCAACATTCATCCGTTTTACCGTCGCGCATCGGTTCTCCTCCTTGTTGGGTCATCCAAATGAACTTTCATTAGATCTCTTCCGGATTCAGGCAATTTAAAATTTACGCCAAGGGTTATGAGTATCTTAAAGTAAATACGAAAACAACCCAATTTTTTAATTTCATCCAACCGACAAAAACCTGTTCTTTTTTTCACAGAACTTTAACACCCCCCTAATCCTCCCCTAACATAGACCCTATACATATCGCTCATCTTCTCCGGAAGGCGAACGTCTCTTTCTCTCTATCTCTGCGCGATGGAAGGGGAGTTTTGCCAGATTCTCCCTTCCGCTTTTTAGAGAAAAGTCATTCCGGTTGGGATCACATATACCTTCTCTCTGTTGTGTGGGGGAGAGCTGAGCCGGCTCTCCCCCACATTTTTTTTGGAAGCTACTCTCATCAGATCAGCCTGATGGCGGCCATAATGAAAGCCTCCAAGCCCTTACCCGCGAGATGTTCCCCTTTATGCTGCTTTACAGCACCATCCGGCGCGGGCCGATCTCCTGCATCGGGGTCGACAACATCCTCGGCGGGGAGATGGCCGTCTCCCACCTGGTCGAGTTGGGTCATCGGCGGATCGGAATGCTGGCAGGGGATTTCTCCATTTCGGACAAAAGTCGGCGCCGGTGGATAGGATACCGCAGAGCGTTGAAAAATAACGGCATTCCCTACGACCCTCGGCTCGTGATCCAGATGCCCTATCGGCTCAAGAGCGGAAACACCGGGGTTAAACGGCTCATGTCTCTGGAAGCACCTCCCACAGCGCCTGGCTTGGCTGGAATCGGCCCTCGCCCAAAATACCCATCAGCCGACCCTCATCTTTATGCACCATCCGCCATTTGCCTCCGGCATCGGCCATATGGATCTGGAATTCTTTGTCCATCGAAAGGAATCGGCCCTTGTCATCGGCAAATACCCGCAGGTGGTCGGCATCACCCGCGGCCATGTCCACCGGTCCATCACTACGCAATTCGCGGGACGACCCGCCACCATTGCGCCAGGGGTCGGCATGCAGATCCCGGTCGATTTATCCATCGAAGCCCCCTCTCAATTCATCGTCGAACCGCCGGGCTTTCTGCTCCATTTTTATGCCGACCGCTCGGGTGACGATCCGATAGTAACCACCTACATCGAATGGGTGACAGAAACCGAAGGTCTTTACGGACCGAGGCATCCGTTTTCGGATTGATCTGATCCATCGAGGTCTCCGCCATTCTTTCCCCGCAGTGCCGGTGCAGAGGGCATAGGTGAGGCGCACCCCTCCATGTTCACAAAAATTAGAAGAAGTATGGGGCGAAAATCGGAGTTTCCTCATCGAGGCTCTCGATTCCGGATCGCTGTTCCTGTTCTTGAACACTGTGGTCTGACGCGGCTTGGGCTTGTAAAGCGGAAAAAAGACTGTGATCTTGCATATGAAAGGAGCAGAAACTGAAAGCCGTTTTCGATGCAGACGAACCGGCCGTGACCGGTTCCAAAGGGTTTCGCCCGAAAGCGCTTCCAGGGCTGCGGGAGGATCCGTGCCGGGCATCAGTCACTGCACACCGGCACAGCCGAGAAACCGGTTGGCGGTTCGCTTGTAAACCTCCGCCCAACCCACCGCACCTGTCTTCGGTGCGGGGGGATTATTCGGTTCAGATAAAGGCCTGGCGCACCCGGGCGGAAATCCATTCGCTGAACACCACAGT
>CAZNLT010000147.1:0-14863 GCA_964573705.1 uncultured Desulfobacterales bacterium | reverse complement strand
CCTTCCCCCGTTTGTCGGTGATCGCCAGTTTATGGCCGATAGTGGCCTCCTTATAGGCGATATCGGCCAGCCCCAACCCGTTGCGGACGACCTGGGTCAGGGTTTGGCCCGATTCACTGGCCAGTTCCTGCAATTGTTTAAATACCGGTTCGGGCAGATTGACGTTTAATCGTCTCATCTTGGTCTTTTCCATAGGGTGTCACTCCTTTCATCCGCTTTCGGATCACGGATTCGTCGATATCCGGCCGCCCCGTATGCGGGCGCCGCGATCATCCCGCCCCATGAGGATCCCGGGCGGCTGTGATACTCATCTTTTACCTATATAATAATCATGAAAAAGGTCAAGATCAATCCTCAGTCGCAGCATCCCGGCAGGGCGTCCGAATTCCTGGACCTCGGCTCGGACCACATCGGGTGAGGGCCTGATTTATGCCGGGGCAATGGCCTTTTCCGGGCAGATCTCCTGACAGCAGAAACCGGTGATGCAGGTGTCGGCGTCCACCACCGGCAGGTCCTCCTGAGGAAAAAAATCGGATTATCGTTTCCATGATTCAGGACCGATTCAGTCGGTGCATCGGGTTTCTTGATATCTATACCGTTGCTCTCGGTTTCGCAAGGCCATCGGCTCATCAAAGCCGGGTTTCCTGAAAAGGTCATTTTTCACAATCTCAGGGATTCCGAAGCCGAATTTCATCTTTTCCCCGATTGCTTCCATTCGGTGAATGGGCTATCCCATAAACAGAATAGGTTTGTTACTTAGCATTAAAAGTATTTATTCTCATAAAATAAAGAACAGTTCCAGGTAAAAGGCTATCCATAATGAATGAGCAAAACCAAAGCAAACACCCGGAATTGAATGCCACGGCAGAGGGACCGACCCGGACGGACATCTACTTTTCCGGCTTCGAACACTACCCGACGATACGGAACAGGGATGGGGATATATCCCCCGACACAATGGAAAAAGCCCTGATGGAAAATCGAGAATACCTGCGCGCAACCTTTGAACAAGCCGCCGTCGGCATGATCTACGGTTCTACGGAGGGCCGTCCCGTCGCCGTCAACGATGCTTTTTGCAATATGGTCGGGTATAGCAGAGAAGCCCTTCTGGAAATGACGTTTCCCGAATTTACCCATCCGGAGGATGTCGACGCCGATCTCGCTCTGTACCGCCGGCTGGTGAACGGGGAAATTCCTTCGTATTCTCTTGAAAAGCGCTATGTTCGCAAAGACGGCTCCTGTTTTTGGGGGAATCTTACCTTGAGCGGCATTCGGGAAGAGACCGGAAAGGTTCGCCTGTTCTTTGCCGTGGTTCAGGACATCACCGACTGGAAGCGGGCGGAAACAGCGCTTCAGGAAGAATTCCGCAAGAATGAACACAACCTGGCACAGTTCAATGCGTTGTTCTGCCAATTGACCGAAGGGCTGATCGTGTTCGATCCTCAAGGAAACCTGGTGGACATCAACCGGGCCGCCCTGAACATCTGGGAATATGAAGATGCGGCGGCCATTCCGGGGACGTATCGGGAGATCAGAGAGTTGTTTGAGATTTATGATTTGGCCGGGCGCCCCCTGCCCAAGGAGCAGTGGCCTTTTCAGCGAATCATCAACGGAGAGGTGTTGAACGCTTATGATGTGCGGGTGACCCGAAAGGATATCGGCAAGACCTGGATCGGCTCCTACGGCGGGACCCGGGTTAACGATCGGGACGGACGGGTCCTGATGGTGATCGTCACCTTCCGGGACGTGACCGACCGCCACCTCGCCCATGCGGCGCTTCGGGAGAGTCAGCAGCAGCTTCAGACCTTGAATGAGTCCCTGGAGGCCCGGGTGGCCGAACGCACCACCGAGGTGGAGCGGCTGGCCGATCAACTGCGGGCCTTGACCGCCCAGGTGAGCCAGACCCAGGAAAAGGAGCGCAAGTACCTTTCGGAGGTCCTCCATGACCACATTCAGCAGCTCCTGGCTTCGGCCCGGTTTCACCTGGAAGCGATCCTGAGCGATCCCGGCGCCTCCCAGACCGCCGACCTGGCGGAGACCGCCAATGCCGTCCTCAAGGATGCCATCGATGCCTCCCGGTCCCTGACCGTGGAACTCAGCCCCGCGGTGCTGCACCATATCGGTCTGTCCGCGGCCCTCGACTGGCTGGCGGAACGGATGGAAAAAAAACACGATTTCATGGTTCGGCTTCGGTTCGACGACCAGGCCGAACCGGCCCGGGAGGAGATTCGAATCCTGGTATTCGAATGCGTACGCGAACTCCTGTTGAACGCGCTTTCCCACTCGGGCGTCCGGGAAGCCGAACTGACGGTTCTACGGACCCGGGACGACCGCATACGGATCATGGTGGCGGATCAAGGCCGGGGTTTTGATACCGAGCAGCTCCAGATTCGGGGGCGGGACGCGGTCACCTTCGGCCTCTTCAATATTCAGCAGCGGCTTTATCATATCGGCGGCGCCGTGGACATCGACACCGCCCCGGGGCGGGGCGCCCGAATCTCCCTGGTGATTCCCTCCGGCCGGGACCCGCTTGTATCCGGGCCGGAAACCTCGGACCGAAACGGTCCCCTCCGCATCCGGCGGGATGCCTCGATTCGGGTATTGATCGTGGATGACCATGAACTCCTGCGCGAAGGATTGGCCGGGCTGCTCCGGTTTGAACCGGATATCACCGTGGTGGGAGAGGCCGCCGACGGGGCCCGGGCCATCGCCCAGACCCGGTTCCTTCAGCCGGATGTCATCCTCATGGATATAGCCCTGGGAGATATGAGCGGCATCGAGGCCACCCGGGCCATCCTGAGCCGACACCCGGACGTGAAGATCATCGGCATCTCGGTTCACGGGGACGAATCCGCGGCGGCCGCCATGAGCCGGGCCGGCGCCGCAGCCTATCTCACCAAGGGCGGTCCGGCCGAGGACCTGCTGAAGGCGGTTCGAAGCTGTATGGAGGTCTGAGGGGTCAGACGCCTCCGTTTTGTGAACGGCGCCATCCTTTTTAGGGGATTTCGAATTGAAAAATCCTGTTTTCCCCGATTTTCTTCGACATTGGAATATGGCATAATCTCCGTCAACATCGAAAGGAGGAACCATGAAAACAACCGTTTCCGCCCCGAAGAAAACCCTGCATGCATGCACTCAGTGCGACAAGATCAAACTGGGCGGCGGCGGCTGGATCGAAGACAAATACCGATTTAAAGACCAGGCCCGGCATAAGGTCCTTTACGGCGTCTGCCCCGATTGCTCCCGCCGGCTCTACCCGAATCTTTACAAAACCCCGCTCAAAGAGCTTTTCGGCAGTTAAATCCGCGATTCAGGGGTCCTGATCCGTTTTCCGGGGAATCGCATGCACGGCTACCCCCTTGTGTAACCGAACATCCTTTATTCTACAGCCCATCAAAGGGGAACACCATGTTGGATCTTCAGAAACAATTGCACCATGAAAATTTAATCCTGCCCATCTGCGCCCGGTGCAGACGAATCAAGACCCCGAAGGGGTACTGGATCGAAGACGAGCACTGGTTCCAGATCTTCTTTCCCACCCAACTCACCCCCACCACCTGCCCGGAATGTATGCGACAGTTGATTCCCACCGAAAAGGCCGAATCCTTGGCTGCTGAATATCCCCCGGGCCGACGATAGGGTCCGCCGCTTCCCTAAAACCCCAGGTCCTCATCCACCAGCACGATTTTGATCCGCCCCTTGGGAAAAGATTTTTCCGTAATCGTCCAGTGATTGCAGATCCGGTCGGGGCTTTTGCAGTCCTCGCAACGGCCGGTTTTGACGCAGGGGGTTTTTTTGTCCAGCCGCATGGTGTTGACCGGTGCGGCATAATCCTTCACCCGCAAAAAGGCGGCTTCGAGATCCGGTACGATCTTGTTCCGGCCGATGATGAGAATAACCTGTTTGGGGCCGAAGGCGATGGCGCCCACCCGGTTGCCGATCATATCCAGGTTCACCAGCATCCCATCCTCGGTGACCGCGTTGGCGCCGGTAATGAAGAGATCCACCAGCAGGCTCTGCCGCCGCCGTTCGAGCACCTCCTCCGGGGACAGGGATTTGTCATAGGTGTCGAGCACCTCATACCGCGAATCGTCCTTGAGCTGCTCGTACAACCCGCTCTGCACGAAGCTGGTCGATCCGCCCCAGGACAGGGTTTTGACCTCCAGCTTCGCCAGAATTTCCTCCTGAACGATGCGAGGAACCGATTCCAAGGAATCTGCGACATGCACCTCGAAGTTGTTCTCCTCCAGTTTTTCTTTGAGGTGGTTGAGTCGAATCCGCCGGTAATTTTCAATCGGATTTTTCATTTGTCGGGATCTCCTTATTTCTGCATACGCTGTGAAAAAATGTGTCGACGCGACCGGTTATGCATATATTAAACGCCCCTTGGGTTCGGGAATATCACGGCCCAGTCCCTTTGCTGTTTCAATCCATTCTTCAATAATGGTTTCGGCATTTTCCAGGGCTTCCCGGTAGGTTCCCCCATCCGCCATACATCCCGGCAATTCGGGAACCTCGGCGATAAAAGCCTCGTCTTTATCGCTCCAGTACAAAATTATTTCATATTTTGTTTTCATTCCGAATCTCCCATCTCATATTTTAGGATAATCTGGAATCAGTTTGTGTGAGACACCAACATTATTTTTATCATTTGATCGGAACAGGTTCAACAATTTCTAAGCGGTGTTAATTAAGCTTTGCTTGCCCGGGGAAAAAAGCAGATAATCGGCACGGTCAACAGCGGCACCGCCGACATAACGGTCAGGACCGCCTCCACCGAATAGAGATCGGCGAACTTGCCCACCACCGGGGAAAAGATGCCGCCCAGGCCGAAGGCGAAGCCCATCATCAGGCTGGCCACCATGGAGCGCCCCCTGGGCGCCAGGGATTGGGCCAGGACCACCCCCAGGGGCAGGGTCGAGAGCACCGCGCCGCCCGCCAGCAGTGCGCCGGGATAGACCCAGCCCCCCTCCAGCTGCAAAAACAGCCACAGCATCGGCGCCATCAGAATATGGCAGAAGAGAAAGACCGGTTTGGCGCCGATTCGGTCGGACACATGCCCGGCCAGAAGCCCGCTGAAGGTGCCGGCCACCGTAAACAGAGAAAAAATCACCCCGGCGGAGACGATGGTAAACCCTTTTTCCACATAGAGTACCGGAATGAAGGTGAGAAAGGCCTGCCCCACCACCGCCCGAATCACCATGGCGGACCAGATCAGAGCAATGGCCTTCCAGGCGCCCCCCAGGCTTTCTTTGACGGACCCCCAGAAGCCGAGGTGGCGCAGCCCCTCACTTACCGGGGCGGGCACCGTGAGATAAAGACACCCCACCACCGCCAGCCCCAGGAGCATGGTGGCCGGCACCGCGGAAAGCCCGAAACGGGCTGCATACCAGGTGATGAACAGGGGCCCCAGGGCGAAAGCCAGGGTACCGCCGGTGTTGAAGACCGACATGGACAGCCCGGCCTTGCTGCCGGCATACACCGGCACCATGCCGGTCACAGACGGGTGAAACATGGAAGACCCGAAGGACCCGATGGAGACCACCAGGAGCAGGGTCCAGAACCCGAGTGCGATGCCGGACAGGGGAATGAATACCACCGGCAGAAGCAGGCCCACCAGGATAAAGGCCCGGGTCTGGTACCGGTCGGCCAGGTACCCCACCGCCGGCTGAACAATGAAAGCCAGCAGCCGGTTGAACCCGGCGATGGTCCCCACCTGGGTCAGGGAGAGCCCCATCTTCTGGACGAACAGCGGGAACAGCGGGCTCGTAAAAGAGCTGTAAAAATCCCCGGTGAAATGGACCAAGGTCAGGGCAAACAGCACCTTCACATTGGTTTTGGCGTGCAGATTCATGCCTCGGTTTTCCTCTTTTCCGGATCGGCACCTCATTCAACGCAAGTCGGAAAATGATGGGCGACTATAGAAATGGACGCCGAAATCGTCAAGCCCAAAAGAAAAAATGGAACGTAATAGAAGGAAATAGATTAAAATGTTGCGTTAAGTAGCCAATACGGTTTATAATAGTCGCTACTTTTAAGTCGAAATTGAATGCTATGGATGAGGTACCTGATCTCGGTCTAGAGTGAGAACACGCCAGCCAACGGTGTTCCGGCACAGCCAGCCAATTTGGAAGGAGATGATGAGATGAAGGAACTGATTGAGCGTATCGCACAGGCTCTGGTGGACGATTCGGAAGCGGTATCGGTTAGAGAAATCGCCGGAAAGCAGACGACCGTTTTAGAACTCAAAGTGGCCAAAGAAGACATCGGGAAGGTGATCGGCCGCGGCGGCCACACCGCGGACGCCTTGCGGACCCTGCTCAACGCCGCCTCGGGAAAAGAGAATAAACGGTACATTCTCGAAATTCTCGGATAAGGCCTGCCGCCTATCCGCAAAGGTCATTCCGGAGAGAGCCTCTCCCGAATGACACAGGGAATCCATATGGTTGATCCTTCCGGGAAACCGGGCGGCAGGGCTCACACAGAACCGCCACCCAAACCGACAGAGGCGGACCCGGAACATGCCGTCAGGGCTCAGGCTTCGGAATTCCCTGAGCAGAATCCGTCACCGGTTCTTCGGGTTTCGCGAGAGGGCGCCCTCCTCTACGCCAACCCCGCGAGCAAAAATCTGCTGAAAAGCTGGGGCTGCCGGCCGGGACAGCGGGTGCCGGAACCGATTCACCGGCACGTCGAAAAAGCCCTCAACGCCGGCCACCCCACTCAGGCGGAGGTGCCGTGCAATCAGGTGTGCTACTCTTTTTCCGTCACCCCGATTCCTGTACAAGCGTGCGCCAACCTCTACGGACGAAACATCACCCATAAAAAACAGGTCGACCTGGAACGTGACCAGCTTCTCAAACGCCATGTGGTTCTGGTCAGGGTGGCCCAGCAGGTGCTCGACACCACCGACCTGTCGGACCTGCTGCAAAAGGTCGTGACCGCGTCCCGGGAACTCACCGGAGCCCGCCTGGGCATGGCCGGCTACCATGAAGATACGGCCCTGCACGTCACCGCCACATCCTTCAAAGAGAATTTCGCCGACCCGCCGTCAGCGGTTCATTTCTCCTTACCGGATGCCGAACTGTGCCTAGACTTCATCTATCAAACCCCGTCCGTTCGGCTGACCGATGCAGCCTTTCAGGACAGACCGATGCTGCGGAACCGGCCTCCGGTGCATCCCCTGCTGCGCGGACTGGCGGGGGCCCGCCTGATCGGTGCAAGCCATCGACCCACGGGATTGATCGTCGTCAGCGACAAGGAAGGCGGCGGCGAATTTACGACCGAGGATGAGGTCGCCCTTCGGCAACTGGCCAACATCACCTCCTTGGCGGTACGGCTGATCAAGGCCCGGGATGAAGCCCGGGACCATGCCCGGGAATCCTTCGCCTCGGCCAAAGCCCTTCGGGAGAGTGAGGCCCGCATGCGGACCATGCTCGAACACATGCCGATAGGGGTCTGGTTCACCGAGCGGGACGGCACCATCACTTACGGCAACCGGGCGGCAAAACGGATCTGGGCCGGAGCCCGGTATGTCGGAATCGATGATTTTCACGAGTACAAAGGATGGTGGTATCCTACCGGCGAACCCATTCAGCCGGAAGACTGGGCCATAGTCCGGGCCGTGCAAAAGGCGAAAACCAGCCTCAATGAAGTGATCAAAATCGCTTGTTTCGACGGCACCCGCAAAATCATCCGCAACTCGGCCGTTCCGATTCTGGACGAGGCCGGCCGGGTGGACGGCGCGGTTATCATCAATGAGGATATTTCCAAGCGGATCGCCGCGGAAGAGGCCCTTCGGGAGCTGAATAACCGGCTGGAAGAAAAGGTCCGGACCCGAACCCAAGAACTGAGAAACACGGTGGATCGGCTTCGCATTGAGGTGATTCACCGGCTGGAGGCCGAACAGCAGGCCCGGGATCAGGCCCGAATGCTGGAAGGCTTTTTTCGCCATACCATCACCCCGCTCGCGTTTATGGACCACCGGTTCCGGTTTATTCGGGTCAATGAAAGCTATGCCCGGGTCGGGGGCCGAGATCCTGATTTTTACGTCGGCAAAAACCATTTCGATCTCTACCCCCATGAAGAAAACCGGGCGGTCTTCGAACAGGTGGTCCGCACCAAAAATCCTTTTTACGCTCGTGCCAAGCCTTTTATCTACCCCGATGATCCGGAACAGTCGGTCAGTTATTGGAACTGGCAGCTGACCCCGCTGCTGGATGAAACCGGAGCGGTTCGATTTCTGGTATTGAATCTTGAAGATGTGACCGAGCAGGAAAACGGACGTCGGAAACTGGCCCAGCGGGCGGAGCAGCTTCAGAAATTGACCCTTGAGTTGTCTCAGGCGGAAAACCGGGAACGCAAACGGCTGGCCGACGTGCTGCATGACGACCTTCAGCAGCAACTGGCCGCGATTCGATTTCAACTCGGCAATCTGGGCGAGCAGGTCGTGTCATCGAATCCATCGGTACAGCCGATGCTGGATCAGATCGATCGAATGCTGTCGGAAGCCGTTCACAAATCCCGAACCCTGGCCCATGAACTGAGCCCGGCGGTTTTATACCAGAAGGATCTGAAAAAGATTTTCCAATGGCTGAGCGCTCAGATGAAGGCCAAATACGGGCTGGCCGTACACGTGGATACCGTGGGTGAGGTCAGTTTAGGCCGAGAGGCCCTTCGGGCGTTCCTGTTCAAGGCGGCCCAGGAAATTCTGTTCAACATCGTCAAGCATGCCGGGGTGAATCAGGCGGTGGTGCGTCTGCGCCGGTTCGAAGGCCGGGTGCTTCTGGTCATCGCCGACCGGGGGCGGGGATTCAACCCCCGGGCACCTCGAAAAAGCGCCGGTTTCGGTCTCATGTCCATTCGGGAGCGGATCGCGCTGCTGGGCGGCGACATGAAGATTCGAAGCACCCCCGGCAAGGGCAGCGTTATCGTGATCAGCCTGTGGGATACCGAAACGCTCCGATCCGATACCGAATGCCGGGAAATCTAAGCCTCGCCCGCCGCCGCAGACGACCGCCCTGAAATCGACACGGCGGCCGCCGCTTACCGCTTATCCCCCTCGCCTCGGCGGCGCATGAGCCTTCCCGCCGCCCAGTACCAGATAACCGTGAGGATTTGAAGTATCAGCAGGGTGGAAAAGGCCGCCTGGTACCCGGCCGGCGAATACCCGCCCGCCGCCATGGGGGGATACCGGTCGATGATCGCGCCCATTCCCCACTGGGCAGAAAAGGCGGCCACGAAGACCAGGAGATTCAGGGCGGTATTGGCCCGGCCCGCGAGATGGGCGGGAAACCTCTGGGACAGCACCGCATAGGGCAGGATGCCCGAGGCGCCGAAAAAGCCGAACAGAATCCAGACCGGAACCGCCCATTCAACCGGCTCGACTAGAATGATCACCAGCAGCACCCCGGCAAAACACCCCATCCCGGCGGCCGCCACCGACATGGGCGGTATCCCCCGCCGACTCAACCGCTCCGCCGCCGTTCCCAAAAACACGAAGCTGACCACCATGGCCCCCGAGACCAGCATCAGGGCGGCGGCCACCCCGGCCCGGTCGAAGCCGGCGACATCCCGCAGCCAGGGACCGGCCCAGAGCCCGTGGATGGCCAGGAGAGTGGTCTGGGACAAAGTGGTCCAGGGCGCGATCCGCCAGAAGGCGAGGCTGGTGAAGACGGTGCCGATGCCCCGAACCGAATCGGTAAAGCGGAGATCCCGACCGCCGGTTTCCTTCTCCGGCACCACGAAGAAGATGGCCGCGGCCACCCCCAGGGTCAATCCCCCCAGCACGGTGAAGACCCCGCGCCAGTCGGTCACCGAGAGGGCCGACTCCACCGGGGTGGTGGCAAACAAGGCCCCCAGCCCGCCGGCGGCCATCTGAAACCCGTTGACCTGGGGCAGCTGCCCTTTCGGAAACCAGAGCACAAAGGCCTTGAAGGCCGCCATCAGGCAGGCCGACACCCCGAATCCGATCAGGCCCCGGCCGATCACCAGCCCGGCCAGGGTGTGGGATCGGGCGAATACCAGCGCCCCCGCGGCCGCCACCGTCAGCAGCAGGGCCTCGATGCGCCGGGGGCCGAAGCGATCCAGCAGCACCCCGAGGGGCAGCTGAAAGGCGGCGAAGGTAATGAAATAAGTACCGGTAAGCATCCCCAGGTCCGAGGGATCGATCCCGATGTCGGCCACCAGATTCGGGGCCAGCACCGCATTGATGGTCCGATACAGGTACGAAAGAAAATAGCCCAGGGCAAAGGGCAGGAATATCCGCAATCGGCGGGCAAGCGGCAGGGTCATGGACGCGCCTTTCAGGAGGGTTCGGGTACGGGCGGAGTCGGATCTATTCAAACTGCCGTTTGAATCGGGCGAAGGCCTCCCGCAGGTCGGCCAATTCCGCCGTCAATGCTTCCACCCGCTGTTCCAGCACTTCCAGCCGATCATCGGCCGGGGCTTCCATCGGTTCATCCGGCTCTATCGGTCTTGCCGACCCGGTGTCGGCCGCCTCCTCCGCGGGCGTCTCTTCGCCGAGCAGGTGGGCATACCGGCTTTCCTTCTGTCCCGGCCGTCGGGGAAGCTGGGTCACAAACGGGCCGCCCTCTACATCGATCAATTTTTGAACCGCCGCCTCCACCGCCGAGATCGTCGGGAACTCGGCCATTCGAGCGGACCGGGTCCGCAGTTCCCCCGGGGTCTGCGGACCCCGCAGCAGCAGCAGACACAACAGCGCCTTTTCCCGGGGATTGAAATTGAACACCTGCTCCAGGTTGTGCTTGTATTTCAGGGAGCGGCTGCCGTGGGACTTGACCTGAAACGCCAACCGTTGATTTCGCAGCGGAACCAGGGCCTCTTCCACCGTGGCCTCATTCAGATCCATGACCGGCTCCCGGTTGGTCTTCTGGTTGCAGGCATTCACCAGGGCGTTGAGGGTCAGCGGGTAGTAGTCCGGGGTGGTCATCTCTTTTTCGATCAGGGCCCCGAGGATGCGGGCTTCAATGGGGGTGAGATGGATATCCATGGGCTGTTCTCCGTGAGTCGGTTTAAAAATATCAATTCCGGGCACTCAGAACCGGGTCATCCGCTGCCTGATCCGAACCGCGCGATCAGCCGATCGAGACCGGCGGCAAATATTTTCGGCGGTGGCAACAGGCTGACTACCACGAATCCCTCCCGGTGAAAATCATAAAAATAGCCCGGATGAATCAGGGTGTTATCCAGATTCAGAAGCTGCAGGGCCCGGTCCTCGTCGGTGACCGCATCGGCGATGTCGATCACCGCATACCACCCCCCTTCCCGGCGCAGCACCCGGCAGTTCAGGACCGAATCGGTCTCGGTTTTCAGGTACCGGTGATTTTCAGACAGCCGCGACTGAATCCGGGGTTGAATCTTGCCGCGAAGACGCAACATGGCGGGGGCCGCCAGTTGAATCGGGGTGCCCACGGAAAGATAGAAATCGAGAAGGGTCTCCAGTCGGGACCGGGCCGCCCGCACCCGCCCGGATTCTCCGGAGACGGCGATCCACCCCAGTTTCATCTGGGGCAATGCCAGCAATTTGGAAAACCCGTTCAGCACGAAGGTCAGCGCCGCTGTGCGGTTCAGGGCCGTCTCCACCCGGTCCGGGGGCGCTTCTTCTGCAACGAAATCGGAAAAAACCTCGTCCACGATCAGGGCCAGATGGTTTCGGCTGCACACCCGGTCCAAAGCCGCCAGAGCTTTTTGCCGAAGGTAGGAGCCGGTCGGGTTGTTGGGACTGACCACGACAATGGCCCGGGTTCGCGACGTGATCAACGCCTCCAGCACATCCGGATCGAAGTCCCATCCCTGAACCTCGTCATACCGCAGGGGATAGGAAAAGGGCCGCAGCCCCTCGAACCGGGCCAGATACGTGAGAAGCGGATATCCCGGCCGGGGGATCAGGATCTCATCCCCGGGATCACCCAGGAGCTTGAACAGGACCGAATAGGCCTCGCTGGTGCCGGCGGTCAGAAACAGCCGGTCGGAGGCCGGTTCGCAGCCGATACCCCGGTAATAGGCCGCCACCGCCTGGCGCGCCGTCTCCAGTCCTTGGGGATCGGGGGTGTACACCATTCCGTCGGGATGGGCCAATGCATTCAGGATAATGTCCGCATCATACTCGAATCCGGAGCGGGTGGGGTTTGCGGCGGTCAGATCCAGGACGGCCGTCCCGGCGGCGGTTTTTTCCTGAAGCAGACGGCTCAGAGGGTTGGGCCCTTCGCCCCAGTCGATACGGTCGGAAAACACGGCCGTCTACCCGGCCCGGCGTTTGAACCGCCGGTGTCCGGCCATCACCGCCTTCTGTTTCAGCTTGCCGCCTACCTGCTTTTCCACGAAGATCTTTTTCCCGGAAAACGGGTCTTTTTCCGTATGATACATGAGGGTGGCATAGGTGGACGGGGTCGGGGTGAAGATCTGGACCTGCTCGGGCAGCATCCCCAGCTTTTGAAGGGCATAGGCGCGAAGCTGCGCCATGTCCGCCTGGGTGCACCCCGGATGGGCCGCCATCAGGTAATAGGTCAGAAAAGATTTTCGAGGGGCCTTTCGGCTGCAGGAGGCAAACAGCCCAAGAAAGGCTTCCAGCCGCTCCCGGCCGGGCTTTCCCATGAGATCGAGCACCGGATCGGAAATATGCTCCGGGGCGATTTTGAGCTGTCCGGAGACATGGTGGCGCAGGATTTCCTGCAAATACGCTTCACCGGCCTTCTCGTCTTCCAGAATCAGGTCGTACCGAATGCCCGACCCGATAAAGACCTTGCGCACTCCGTCCAGGTTCCGCAAATCGCGCAGGAGCGCGATCTGCTCCCCATGATCTACCGGAAGTTTTTTGCAGGTTTCCGGAAAGAGACACCCTTTGTCGAGGCAGGCGCCTTTTCGGGTTTTCCGTCCGCAGTCGGCCCCGTACATGTTGGCGGTGGGCCCGCCCACATCCGGAATGATCCCCTTGAACTCGGCATGGGCAGCGAACCCGGCCGCCTCCCGCAGAATGGATGCCCGGCTTCGCGACACCACCCGCCGCCCCTGGTGAACCGAAATGGCGCAGAACCGGCACTCCCCGTAGCAGCCCCGGTGAGTAACCAGGGAAAACCGGATCGTATCCAGGGCCGCCGTCCGGCCGTCCTTTTGATAATAGGGATGGACATCCCGGGCAAAGGGAAGTTCATGGACCCGGTCAAGTGCTTCGGGCGAGGGCGGCAACGCCGGCGGGTTCTGAATCAGGTACCGGGTATCCTGTTTTTGAATCAGCCGCCGGGCGGTGAGCGGATCGGCGCTGTCGTAAAAAATCCGGAACATGCGGGTAAAAGCGTCTTTGTCCAAGACCACCGCATCATAGGGCGGAAGTTCGATATCCGAATCCGGAAATCCGGGCATCGGTTCCGGCTTGTCCCGGCTGATCCGGCAGATACCTCGAACCGGCTCGATCGGGGCGCCGCCCTTCAATCGCCGGGCCAGCTCCGGCACCGTTTCCTCGCCCATGCCGTAGACCAGGATATCGGCCTTGGCGTCGAACAGGATCGACCGGCGCACCGCATCGGCCCAGGCATCATAGTGGGAAATCCGCCGCAGGCTCGCCTCGATCCCGCCCAGCACGATGGGCCGGGTCCCTTTGAAGTACCGGCGAATGAGATTGCTGTAGTGGATCACCGCCCGGTCCGGACGCCGCGTATTCTGCCCCCCCGGGGTCATGTCGTCGCTTTTTCGCCGTTTTCCCGAGGCGGTGAAGTTGGCCACCATGGAATCGACGCATCCGCCGGTGACGCCCCAGAACAGTTCCGGTTCCCCGAGCCGGGTGATGTCGGTATCGCTTGCGGTATCCGGCTGGGCGATAATCCCCACCCGAAAGCCGGCGTCGAGCAGCACCCGGCCGATGACAGCGACCCCGATGTGGGGGGCGTCGATATAGGTGTCCCCGGTCACCAGAATGGCGTCAAGCCCCGACCACCCGAGGCGGCGCACCTCCGCCTCTGTGGTGGGAAGAAAGGTTGGACTGTGGAAGTTCGCTGAATGTTCAGACTTCATGGAAGTAACAGTAACGCATCTTTCGCGGAAAGAAAGGGTGGCTTTGATCGTCGTTTCGGCCATACCGGCGTGGGGGGCCTGCCCTGGGCGGCCTGAACGGTGATCACGGCCGAAAGGGCGCGATGCGTTTCTCCGGAATCGGGCTACTGCCCCGCTTTCAGCTTTTCCCAGTATTTCTGGTAGACCAGAATGGCCTCGCCCACATCCACCTGGAACTCGCCCTTTTTCACGGTTTCGACGTCCGGATAGACGATCGGGTTGTTCCGCACCTCCGGTGCCATGAGCCTCAGGGCCGCGCTATTGGGGGTGGCGTAGCCGATCTCTTCGCTGATGGTCTTGGCCACCGCCGGCCGCAGCAGATAATTGATAAAGGGGTGGGCATTGGCGGTATTGCGCGCCCCCCTTGGGAATGACCATGCTGTCCATCCAGAGCATGGCGCCTTCTTCGGGGTAGATGTATCCGATCTTCGGATTTTCCCGGGAGGCCATATAGATCTCCCCGTTCCAGATCATCCCGATGGTCACCTCCTGGTTGAGGAAGGGCAGCTTGGGGGAATCCGAAGCGAACAGCTGGACATTGTCCATCAGGGTGCGCAGCTTTTCATAGGCCGCCTCGATGTGGGCCGGATCGGTGTCGTTGCCCGAGTAACCGAGGACCTTGAGGCCCATCCCGAGGACCTCCCGCAGGTCATTGGTGAGGAGCACCCGGTTTTCATAGGCCGGGTTCCAGAGATCGTTCCAGCTCGTCACCTTTTCCTGGTCCACATAGGCGCTGTTATAGCCAATGGCGGTGGACCCCCAGAGATAGGGCGCCGAATAGACATTGCCCGGATCATAG
>CAZNLT010000146.1:11724-14872 GCA_964573705.1 uncultured Desulfobacterales bacterium | reverse complement strand
CAGGGGATTACAGCGAGGCATTAATCCTGTCCATCCCAATAATCCCCCATAATCCAAGTTCAAGACAGAAACCCAGTTCATCTGAAACATCAGACGAATCAGAGTTCAGGACAAGAATACCTTTCGCGGTCGAAATCGTGCCCAAACCGCGAAAAGGCAATTCAACAATTTTTGGTACAATTTGACAAAAATTGAATAGTGTGCTTTATCCATTTTCCAATTCAAACTTCTCACAATCCGCCTGCGTTCGAAAGATGCCGTTCTTCATTCGCGAAAACCGGCCACACCCCCGGCCGTCCCGGTTCGTGAAAAAAAAGGGATCGCTCGATCGAATTGCTTGTGCTTTTTATGTTCGTGTCCGTCAAAGATCAGCAGAAGGCGGTGAGCGTCTTCAATCGAATCATTAACATTTTTTGAAAAGGAGAAAGCAGAAATGAAACCCATTGTAACCGCACTGATTCTGATGATGGCAGCCGCATCGATCGGTATCCACCCGGCGACCGTGTCCGCAACCGCCGGCAATGCCTATCCGAATGAACTTCAGATCACCTTCGAACCGGTCCAGCAGGTTTACAAGCCCGGAGAGCCGATCCGCTTTCGGGTCCAGGGGGACCGGCCCTACCACCTGTACCTGTTCAGCGTGGATCAGGACCGCAACGAGGGCTATATCATTCTGCCCAACGCCAAGCAGACCTACAACCGGTATGAAGCCGGCCGGGTTTACGATGTTCCCGAAAAGCATGTGGAATTTTTCAGCGACCGACCCGGCACCGAAAAGATCATCATGCTCGCCAGCACCCGGGAACTCAAGGTTCCCATGGACCATTTCAATGCCGCCGGGGATTTTTACACCGGCAGCGCCGGTTCCGTCGACCAGGCGGTCAAGGCGCTTCGGGTCCGCTCCCGGGAATCCGAGGCCGAACCGGTGGTGCGGGAACTCACCCTGATCATCACCGGACCCGATCCGATTTCCGGAGACCGCCGATCCGACGACCGGCAGCCGGCCCCGGCTCCCCGGGATGAAGTCGCCGCCTTCGTCTCCAGCGCCCGCACCGAGTACCGGCCCGGCGAGATCGTTACCATCACCTTCGGTGCGAACCGAAAAGGGTATGTCCACTTGTTCACCGTGGCCCCGGACGGGCACAAAACCTTTCTCAAGAAGCAGGAGGTGGACGGCACCCGGTTCTACCAGGTCCGGGGCGAGGCGATGCTCCCCGCCGGCGAGCACCAGCTCGTGGCGATCTACGACAAGGACGCCAATCTGGAAAAAGAGGCGGTGGACGCCCTCGGTCTCGGGGAACGCCGCAAAGACATCCGCCTGATCGAGGATCGGCCCGAGGCCTATGCCGTCTATCATCTGACGGTTCGTCCTTAGGGAGAGGATCGAATAAGCGCACTTTATTTGTCATAGTTTTCAGGAGGATGACCATGAAAGCACGCAAATTTTACATCCGGACCCTTTTTCTGTCTCTGATTCTGCTCACAGGCGGGACCATAGCCCGGGCCGAATGCGACCAGGGGCGCCGGTTTTATGACCAGGCCCTTCAGACGGAGGATCCCCACCAGAGGATATCCCTGCTGAAGCGATCCATCGATGCCTGTGAAAGGTATGGCCCCTATTTTGAACTGGGCCGGGCCTATATGGCGGCCGGTGATCTGGAGAAGGCCCAAATCGCGTTTCGGAACGCGCTGAAATGGGCCGGCAGCGACGGTACCCTGGCCCAGTCCTACAAAGCCCTCGGCCTGCTGGCCGAAAAGCAGGGGGATGAAGGGGAAGCGGTCCGCAATTACAGAAAATTCCTCGGGTTCTATCCCGATCCCTCCGACGCGGATCTGACCGAGCCGGTTCGCCGGCGGATGAAAGATCTGCTGTTGTCCCGGTCCCGGTCCATTATGAGCGCCAAATCGATTCACGCCTCGCTGATGCAGCAGCGGCGAAACTTCGAGGTGGTGCCGTCTCTGGATCTTTATGTCCGGTTCGATTACGACAGCGATGACCTGACCTCCCAGGGCCGCATTCAGGCCGACCATCTCGGCCGGGCCCTGAGTGATCCGGCCTATTCGGGGGATACCTTCCGGATCATCGGCCATACCGACAGCCAGGGAGATGCTTCATATAACCAGAACCTGTCCGAACGGCGGGCCCGGCGGGTGCGGGAGTACGTGCTCTCTTATTTTCCGCTGAAGCCGCACCAGATCGAAATAGCGGGCAAAGGGGAGGAGGATCTCCTGATTTATCCGGAAACCTCGGAAGACGACTACGCCATCAATCGTCGGGTCCAGGTGGAAGTGCGGTGAAAATGGACGCGTCCGTTTCAAACCGGTCGAAGGAGGCAAATATGAAATATACCATTCCCGTCCGTTCGGTTTTTCAGGATCATGGCAAGAGGGATTCCCGGCCCCGGTTCCGAATCGGGGCGGGGGCTTTGCGGCGACCGGCGGCCTTATGCGGCATGATTCTGATTCTCGGGTGCATCTCATTCGGGAATGCCGCCGCCTACATTCCGATGCTTTCCGATCCCGGTCCCCGCATCAATTTTGTCGATTCCAGTCAATTCGACGCCGATTTTTCCAGACTTCTGAAAACCGGGCCGGCCCGGGTGACCGCCCGGTTCATCGGCACCGTATCGGTCAACAATATTCCCGAACGGCTCGACAAATGGCTGTCGGCGGTACGGTATCTCGGCGGCCGTATCGACATTCAACCGGAGCCGGAGACCGAAACCGCCAAAATTCTGGGTGAGTTCATCGTCTCCCTGGCGGTGGGCTCCTACCTCCTGGCGACCCATGTGCTTCGGTACGACCCGGCCATGGACTACAATGCCGCCGTCTACTACGACCGGGCCGACGGGAATCTCACCCGGGTGGTCTTCACCCGCAAACCCGACCCGCCGGCAACCCGGAAAGACCGGATCATCCGGTGGTTTCATGGAGTCGTGAATTGAACCGACACCCACGCACGCCCCTTCCCCTGCCGAGGGGAGGGGGCCACGGAGGTAATGGTATGACGCGAAATGCCAGACCCGGCGGCCGCAGGCCGGACCGGGCGTTTCTGTTTTTTCTTCTGGCCCTGGCCCTCGCCGGCGGGGTCGACGCGGCCCCTTCCCGGGGGATTCAGCGGATCATCCGCAATCCGTCCCCGGATGCG
>CAZNLT010000146.1:0-11624 GCA_964573705.1 uncultured Desulfobacterales bacterium | reverse complement strand
TCTGATTGATCTGATGACGCTGATTAGACCCCGGTGCATGCAGCGGTGCGGTTTGGCACAGTCCATCATAAAAATCAGACGAATCAGAGTTCAAGAAATGTCTGAACTGGGATTATAGGGGATTTGAGGGATTCAGGGGATTACAAGGGCTGTCTGAACCCGGATGCGTCTGATTGATCTGATGACGCTGATTAGACCCCGGTGCATGCAGCGGTGCGGTTTGTCACAGTCTATCAGAATAATCAGACGAATCAGAGTTCAGGAAACGTCTGAGCTATGATTTTAGGGGATTTGGGGGATTCAGGGGATTACAGCACGGGAGAAAATCCTGCCCATCCCAATAATCCCCCATAATCCCAGTTCAGACAACGGGCTGTCTGAACCCGGATGCGTCTGATTCATCTGATGACGCTGATCAGACCCCGGTGCATGCAGCGGTGCGGTTCATCACAATCCATCAGAAAAATCAGACGAATCAGAGTTCAAGAAACGTCTGAACTGGGATTATAGGGGATTTGGGGGATTCAGGGGATTACAGCACGGGAAAAATCCTGCCCATCCCACTAATCCCCCATAATCCCAGTTCAGACAACGGGCTGTCTGAACCCGGATGCGTCTGATTCATCTGATGACGCTGATTAGACCCCGGTGCATGCAGCGGTGCGGTTTGTCACAGTCTATCAGAATAATCAGACGAATCAGAGTTCAAGAAACGTCTGAACTATGATTATGGGGGATTCAGGGGATTACAGCACGGGAAGAATCCTGCCCATCCCACTAATCCCCCATAATCCCAGTTCAGACAACGGAAGGCAGATAACAGAAAATTTCCAGCGAACCTACAACGAAAGAGACTTCCAACATGGACTACCGATCCACCCTCGCTTCAAAAGAGACGCTCCAGCGAATCGACATCGCCTGTCGAAAACGGTTTCCATTGAACGAAGACGAGGCCATCGAATGCAGCAACTGTGTCTATGAGTATTTGGTCAAAGACGACTACGCCTGCCTCAAAAAATTCAAGGGAAACAGCAAATTCACTACATTTCTTTATCCAGTTATCAACAATTTCTCTATCGAATGCCACCGGAAAAAATACGGGCGCAAACGGGTTCCCAAACCAATCGAGAAACTGGGCGCGTTGGAAACCGCTATCTATGAGCTGATCTGCTTTGAAAGGTTCAGCGTGGACGAGGTGTACGAAATACTCCGAATGCGCGAACAGTTCGACGGCGCTTACGAAGATTATCAACGGGTGGTCGCGCCGATCCGAGAGAAGGGGTGCCATGAAGACCCGAGATTCACTTCAATGGAAGACCGAAAAGGAAATACAATGGATATTTCCGATAAAACCAATAACCCGCTGGAAAAATTGCTGGCCGAACTGGAGTCCAACAAGCGCATTGTTGCAGGTCGGGTAATATCCGAATCGTTCGATGATCTGTCGGAGGAAGACCGAACCTTGGCCCGTCTGGTATGGGCCTCGGACCGCAGCGCCGCCGCAGCCGCGCGAGCCCTGGGCATCTCACCCCAGACCGCCAGAAATCGCCTGAAAAAAATCCAAATTCAAATCCGGAAAAAATTGCTGGAAAAGGGCATACGATAATCGGACCGTGTCCGTCTAAAATAGACAAAGGACCAATGATTCATAAACCCTCCCGCTTTACGCGGGACCAGCCAAAAATTTTAAAAGGAATACAACCATGGGTAAATGGATAAATACATTGTTTGAACCGATGGAAGACTCGCCGCCGTCGGAAAGCAACGAACAAACCGAACATATCCCCCCCGAAGACATCGCCCGCCTGGCGGTCGGCGACGTGGAGTCCGAGGAGCGCCGGACGATGCTCTACCACATCAATCGATGCGAAGACTGCTGGGAAATGCTGGAGGCGAGCGTCGAGGCGGTCGAAGCCGAAGAAGCGGCAGTGGATAAAACCCCGGCCCGTGCCCGCCAATCCCGGCGGAGTTTCCTGGCCATCGCCGCCTCCGTCGTTCTGTGCGTCTTCGTCGGCGGCGGGGTCTATTACCTTCAGGTCCTTCAGACCCCGGAGATCATCTCCGTCACCCTGGAAATGGGACCGGAAATTCAGGACCTGCTCACCCGGGACGGGCAGCTGGAATGGACCGGCGGGCGGGTGCGGGAGCTGACCGGACTGCTTCGGGAAAAAGGGATTCAGACCGGCGACGTCGACCGGGTGATTCTGGCCCGGGCCTATATGCCGAGCAAGAACATTCGAAGTCTGCTGTTCGGCCCCAAAGAGAAGATCAACATTCGGATTGAAGGCGATACGATCTATCTGGATGTGGTCGAAGAGACGCCGGAAAATAAAGAATAGCAGTTTGTGAAATGTGTCCGTCTAACCCAAACAGCGGCGGCGAAGAATGGGTCTTCGATGCCGCGAACCACAACTCTCAGTGAAAAGGAGCAAGACAATGAAACAGCGTACACTCAAAATCGGTCTGGTCATTCTGATGGTGCTTTCGGTTCTCGGATGGAGCAGCGCAGCCTGGGCCGGCATCGGCATACGGGGCGGCGAATCAGGGTCTCAAGGCGATTTCCAGGTCTCTTTCGAGCCGGTCAAGCCGGTCTTCAATGTCGGGGAAAACATCAAATTCAGGGTCAAGGGCAACAAAACCTTCTATCTCTACCTCTTCAGCGTGGACGCGGACCGGAACGAAGGCTATGTGCTGCTCCCCAACATCAAGCAGCAGTACAACAAATACCAGGCCGACCGGGAATACGATGTGCCCGAGCAGTACATTGAATTTTACAGCGACTCCCCGGGTACGGAAAAGGTGATCATGCTGGCCAGCACCGAAAAGCTGGATGTGGACATGAACCGGCTGACTGAAAAGGGGGATTTCTACACCGCAGACGCCGCCGGTGTGGAAGAACTGGCCAAATCCCTGCGGGTGCGCTCCAGAGAAGGCGCGGGGCAGCAGGTGACCCGTGAAATGGCCCTGATCGTCACCGGCAGGGGCCAGGACAATACCCGAAGGGATGTTTCGGGCGGAACCGATCGCCGGACGCCGGCGGATGCGGACGACCCCGGGATTTCCGCATTCATCTCCACCAACAAACCAGAATACCGCGTCGGAGAGACCATGGTCATCACCTACGGCGCCGACAAGGAAGGGTTTGTTCATCTCTACAGTGTCGAGCCCGACGGAAAGCGGGTTTTCCTCAAGACCCAGCCGGTCTCGGGAAATGAATTCTATCAGGTCAAGGCCCGGGCCATGGAGCCGGCCGGGGCCCACCAGTTGATGGCCATCTACGACAAAGACCGGGAGCAAAAACAGGCCCCTTCCCAAACCGACGAATCGGGCCAGCAGACCAAAGCCATCGATCTTATCGACGATCAGCCGGAATCCTATGCGGTTTACCATCTCATGGTTCGACAATAAGGGGGAGGATGAACATGCGAATCAAACAGCGATTCTGCAGTCTGTTTCTTTGCCTGGCATTGAGCGGCCTTCCGCTCACGGCGCTTGCCGAAAACCGGGCGCTGCTGATCGGGGTGGGGCGTTACAACCTGCCGGAAGCGAACCTGCCGGGAATCGAGGTGGACCTGAAACTGATGGAAGAGGGTGCTCGGCTGATGGGGTTTCAGCCGACTCAGATCAAAACCATCAGAGACAATCAGGCCACCCTGTCCGGCATCACACAAGCCATCGACGACTGGCTGATCAGCGGGGTCTCCTCGTCCGATTCGGTGCTGCTCTACTTCAGCGGCCACGGGTCCCAGATTCCGGACCTCAACGGCGACGAATCGGACAAAGCGGACGAGGTGCTTCTGCCTCATGACATGAGAATGTCGGGCAGTGTTCTGGCGAATACCTTTGTGGATGACGACTTTGGAAAAGTATTGTCCAGAATTCCGGCGGGGATGATCCTGGTGATGATCGATTCGTGCCACAGCGGCACCGCAACCAAAAGGATCGTGATCAGCAATGGGGAATACCCCAAATTTTTCCCATACCCCGGCATGCCCAAGGGCTGGGTCAAGGGCCGGTTTACGGTGGTGGAGCGGGAAAACAAGGCGAACTACATCGGCCTGAGCGCCTCCATGGACAATGAATCCGCATTGGCCACCCGCGAGGGCAGCCTCTTTACCCGGGGCGTAGTGGAAACCCTTCGGGGTGCGCGGGAGAGCCGGTATATGACGATGAACCAGCTTCGGGCGGCGAGTGAATCCTACATCGCCCGCTATGCATCGAGCCCGTCCAAGGTGCATCATCCGCAGATCTCCGGCGACCAGCGGCTGGCCGACAAGAACATTTTTGTTGCAGCGGGTGCATCGCCGCCGCCTCCCGAAGACATGTGGACCCGGCTGGAGGACCTGGTTGAAAAAGCCGATTATACGGTGGAGGTACAGACCAACAAAGACCAGTTCCAGGTGGGGGAAAAACTGCGGATCATATGCAAGGTGCAGCGGGGCGGCTATCTCAATATCCTCAACCTCAGCCCCGGCGACAAGGAGGTAACGGTGCTGTTTCCCAATAAATTCCGACAGGAAAACCGGGTCAGCGCCGGCGCCACCATCACCCTGCCGGGTCCTCAGGATCGGTTCGACCTCAGAGCCAGTCCGCCGACAGGCAAGAGCCTGATCGTGGTCTTCAACACCGATGCGGAAATAAACGCTTACAAAGAGGGCATGGGAAGTTTTAAGGACCTTTTCAAAACCATGTCCGAAAAGACCGTCCGCGGTTTCGAAGTCACCGAACGGCGCAATGACAGCGGATTCGGTGCGGGCAAATCGGTATCTTACATCCAATAACCGTATGACCTCGGGGTTTGGGCGGCTCCCTGATTTAGGAGCCGCCCGGCTCAACGTTTCATGTGAAAAGGAGAAAACGGAATGAAAAGACGAATGATCGTCTCTGGTTTTCTGATGATATTGGGCCTGGCCTTCACCGGCTGCGCCACCAACACCTACGTATCGGTGGGTCCCAAATGGGACGAGCTTCACAACCTGGAGACGCCTGAAGACACCTTTGATGTATCCGTCAAAGGCGACGGCAAAGCGGCGGTGGGCGAAGAACTGGCCTTTAAGGTGAAATCCGAAAAACAGGGTCGGCTCTGGGTGGTTCAGGTGGATCCGGACGATCACCGCACGGTGCTGTTTCCCAACGACATGGCGTCGGACAACCGAATTCCCGCCGGCGAAACCGTTTATATCCCCCCCAAAGGGGCCGGCTGGACCATCGAGGCCACCGAGCCGGCGGGAAGAAGCGTGATCGCATTCATTGTCACTACCGGCGACCTGGATCTCTATGATGTCATGGGAGCGGGAGGCAATACGGAGAAATCGCTCCGTCTGGCGAGAAAACCCGACGGGTGGGCCTTGGATAAACTGGTCGTGAACATCGTCAAATAACGGTTTTTATGCTGAAAGCGCGGAATCAACTGCCAACAAAAGGAATGCAAATCATGATGCGACACATCATCGCCCTGCTGGGCGGTCTGATACTGATGATTTTCATCGCCGCGGCCGGATCCACGGCCGCCGGGACACCCACGGGGATGTTCGACCTGTATGAACAAAACCGGAAGGAAAATATCCCCAATTATATCACCGAAGATTTTCTGCTGCTCACTTACGGAATGCTCCTGAACGATGCCGTCACCCATATGGAGGAGGCGGTGCTCTATCCCCGGTTCACCGCCCTGGTCGAAGGGCTTCTGAAAAAAGAGATCGGGTCCGGGGAAATCGCCGCGGCCAACCGGGATTTTCTGAGCGTGCTGAACGCTGTGCTGTCGGGCGCCGAAAAGACGCAGGGCGCGGCCCGGCCCAAAGTCGCGGATGCGGAACTGGCGCGGGTCCTCAAGGCGGGCGGGATCGACCGGTCCGGTCTGATGGACCAGCGAATCGATTATACCCAGTTTACGGTTCGAGGCAAGTATACCCGCAGTGAAGCCTTGCGCCGCTATTTTCGGGCCATGAAATATGCCGGTCTGGTGCTCTTTCCGGTGAAAGAAAGCAAGGCCACCGGCATCTCGGCCGAAACGGCCGACCGGCTGACCGGGCAGGCCGTGGCCCTTGTAAAGGCGGTCATGGAAGACGACGGGCTTCGGGAGCATTATAAAGTCCTGACCGACTCCCTGGCCTGGCTCTTCGGACCGGCCGACGATATGACCCTGGAAGACTATCATCAGGTAGCCGGGGAACATCCGAAGGCAGCTCCGAAAGCACTTCGGAAAGCGCTTTTCGCCTACGCGAAAGAGAATGACCGCCGGCCGGTCATCATCGGCGGCATTGTGGACGTAAGATCCCTGGGAACGGACACCGCCCGGGACGTACTGACCGGATTCCGGTTTCTGCCCCAGCGGTTCACCCCCGGCAGCGCGGCCTTTCAGCAGCTGGTCTATCCCGCCGTAGGGAAGTACCAGGGGGATTCCGATCCCTTCTCCATGATTTTCACGGATGGGAAAAAGATGAAGGGGTTTCCGCTGGCCCTGGAACTGATGGCCCTGATGGGTTCGACCGAGGCCGGGGATATCCTGAAAAAGACCGGTAACCGGAATTATGAAGGCTATGACGCCGCCGCGGAAAAGGCCTCGGCGATGTTGACCATCGACGCCGGCATGGCCTCGGACCATTTCGATATGATGCGATACTGGCTGGTCCGGGGCGAGACGCTGCAGAAGAAAAATGATCCGGACCGGCGGCTCAACACCTGCCTCGGGTTCTGGACCTACACCCGATACATCAACCTGCTCTACGTGAAACAGTCCACCACAGGCGTGGGCAAAGGCATCGAACTGGCCGGTCAGAACGGTGAGCGAAAGACCGCCTGGCTGGAACCGACGCCGGAGCTTTATCTTCACCTGGAACGGCAGGTCCGAACTTTAACTTTAAAAATCGGTTCGGAAGACGCTTCGATGTCCGACACCCTGAATCGATTCGCCGACCTGCTTACCCGGTGCCGCGGCATCGCTTTGAATGAGATCGCGGGCAAACCGATGGCCGCCGAAGATGCGGTTTTTCTAAACGGCCTGGACAAGACCCTTCTGAAGCTGGTCGGAGAAAAAGACCAGCCCATTGTGGTGGATGTGCATACCGAGCCCAATACCGGGGAGGTGCTGGAAGAGGCCCTCGGATATCCCCAAGCCGTCACCTGCGCATTGAAGGATGGCAAGGCCCGGGGGGCGCTGTTCCGGTATTACGAATTCCGGTATCCCATGGATAGCCGCCTCACCGATGAAGACTGGCGGGTGCTTTTGGAGGCGGGGGACCCGATGGATGCTCTGGTGCTGTCTCCGGGAAGCACGGCGAGTGAGTAGATCCTTGCCCCTGTGAATATTGAATCCGGCAGATGCGGAGCAGTCCGCTTATCCCTTCCCTTTCGAGGGGAGGGATGCATCGGAGGCGGACAGCTCCGCATCGGTACTAAACCACGAGGATGATGATGAAACAGATGCAGTTTACCGGTAAAGTTCTGATCCTTTTCGTATGCCTCTGGATCGGGTGGGCCGCCCAGGCCCTCGGCGCCAAACATGCGCTGCTGATCGGCATCAATACCTATCCGGGCCTGAACGTCCGCGGGCAGTTGGAGGGCCCGGTCAACGACGTGCGGGAGTTGGAGCGGATACTTACCACCCGGTTCGGCTTTTCCCCGTCCAATGTGGTGACGTTGACCGAGGCGGCCGCCACCCGCGATGCGATTATGGCCCAATTGAATGCGCTGAAGGGTAAGGCCGGGTCCGGGGATTTCGTGTTTTTTTATTTCAGCGGGCACGGCACCAGCAGCTATGATCCGAATACCAAAGTATTGGGTTTGAGCCCCTACACGGGCGCGCTGGTGCCGGCGGACATTCGAACCGACGGCAACGACGCGGTGAATCAGATGATGAAAACCCTGATCGTGGGGTCCCGGGACATTCGGCCGGTGATCGAAAATCTGGAGCGACGCGGGGCGGAGGTGTTCGCGGCCTTCGACGCCTGTTACTCCGGGTATGCGGTTCGCGCGCTGATGAAGCCCGGAAAATCCAAATTCGCGGACCTGGGGCTGGGGCCGGCGCTTGCCTATGACGCGCCGTCCCGAAAGGAACCGCCCTATCCCTACCGACAGACCATTTATCTGTCCGCCGCCTCGGACCGGGAAGAGGCCAACGACATCACTTCTTGGGACATTCGCCAGGGGATTCGAACCATCGACGGCAAACCCCACGGAGCCTTGACCAATGCACTGCTTCAGGGGCTGAGCGGGCAGGGGGATACCAACCGGGACGGCACCGTCACCTATCGGGAACTTCATCAGTATGTGCAGGGCTGGGTGTCGGAATCCTTTCCCCACACCCCGCAGCTGCTTTTCCCGAAAGACCGGGAATACCTGTTGGATCAGCCGGTTCTCAAGGCGGTGAAGGCATCGGCAACGCCGGGGCCGATTTCGACCCCTGCGGATTCCAACCTATGGGTCAAGGTCGAGATCAAAGATCCCCAAGTAAAACAGATGATCACGGGCATTCCCGGGGTAAAGATTGCGGACCGGACCTATGACCTGTTGCTTACCGATCAACCGGGCATCCGGGGGGTGGTTCGTAAACGGAACTATTTCCTTTTTCTTAAAAACGGTGAGTTGTTGACCGAGGTCCCCCGGGAGGAGCTTCGCGACAGGCTGGTTCGGCAGGTCCGGGTGAAGGAACTGGTCGGCTTTACCTATCCCCGGCAAAACTTCAATGTCTATGTGGATCTGATCGGACAAAAAGGGGTCCTGCTGGAGGGTGAAGATGTGGGATTCAATCTTCGGGCTGAAGCCGACGGCTATTTTCTGCTTCTCAACATCGATTCGACCGGATTGGTCAACATCATTTATCCTTATTATGCCGATGAATTGAATCTGATTCCGGCTTCCCGTGGGCTTCAGAGACCGAATCTCGGCACTGTGAAGGCACCCAATTTCGGAACCGAATACATCAAGGTTTTTGCCTTTAAACAACGGCCGGCCGATTTACACCGATTTTTGGAGACCGACGGGCTGTCCCCGCACGATCCCCGGTTCGACCGGCTCCTGCAGATGGTCCGAACCGCCGGTGACGCGGCCCAGGCGACCCTCATGGTGAAAACAACTGCAAAGGGCCCTGCATCATAAACAGCTTGATCACCAGGCGTAACCGGTCGATGAGCGTTTTTTATCGCCTTCCGGTGATCCTGAAAGGAGTGGCAATGGCACGATTTCTGATTTTCTTTCTGTGGGTTTGTCTGGCGGCTTCCCCGGCCTGGGGCGGAATACTTCGTGTGGTGGAAGGGGTGGTGGCTTCCGTGAATCTGGATGATCCGACCGCCCCGGTGATCACCCTGGCGCCGGCCGAAGGGGAGACGGAAAAACGGGTGTATCGGGTTCCCTTCACCTTGAATGAAAGCGGCTGCATCGACTGGTCCGATCCGGAAAACCGGGGCAGGGGGATCGTCTTCGGTCTCGAACCCGGCAACCTCATCAAAGGTCATCTGCGCATCGGAAAGGATGACATCACCCGAATCACCCTGACCGCCCTTTCTTCCGACGAGGAGTTTCCGGGGCGTGAAAAGATCGCCGATCCGGACCTGTTGGAAGCCCTGCGGCCGGATGCTCCCCGGGTGCCGGTGGTCGTTCTGTTGAAGAATCATGTAGTGCTGAAGAAAGAGGCGGCCGACCCCGAAAGCCGGAAAGCGGCGCAGAAGAAGATTTCGGCCCTTCAGGAATCGGTCCTGGACGGCTTACCCCAGGGAACCTTTCAGGTCGATTTCCGCCTCGAAAACGTGCCGACCCTCACCGGCGCCGTCACCCTGGAGGGGCTCAAGGCCCTGGCCGCCGATGCCAATGTGGCCGCCATTGAAAAAGATCTCCCCATGGAGCTGATGCCGGCTCAGCCTGAACTCTCCATCGGCGTTGAAGAACCCGAAGCGGAGAAGCAGGAATCGGAACCCGCAGCGGATGAGAAGGAGGAAAAATGATGACCCCGATGCTTTCGAAGTCCGTCGTTGTGGATCGCCGCGGTTTGGTTTCGGTTTTCTTGACCGCCGTTCTGTTCTGGGCGCTTTCCCTCTGGTTGCTCAATGGAAGCCCGGCCTGGGGGTTCCCCGGTCAGGAGAAAATCCTCGACAGCGGCCTGGTGGACCAGGCGGCCAAATCGATCCGTCCGGTGGGGGTCATCGTCACCCTGCGCGGTGCGGAGGATGTCTACCACCTGAAAGGCGGAGGACAGCAGATCAAGGCGATACGGATGAAGACCGCCCGCATGCAGGATGCGGTGGTCTCCAAAATGGCGCCGGGGGGCGGTGAAACCGGCCTGCGGCTGGAGAACGTGCCGGTGATGAGCGCTTCGGTGAACTACGAAGGGATCAAGTCCCTGGCGGGCATGAACGAGGTCCTCTACATCGAGGAGGACCTGCCCATGGAGCTGATGACCTCCCAGGGGCTCTCTTTGATGAAACCGGGTTCTTATCGGGATGGAAACGCCGGCGCCGGGGTGTCGGTGGCCATTGTGGATACCGGCGTCAACTACCGGCATCCGGCCCTGGGCAGCAGCGGTTTTCCCAACAGCAAGGTTCTGGGCGGCATGGACTTCGGGGACGGGGACCGGGACCCCATGGACATGCAGGGCCACGGCTCCAGCTGCGCCGGAATTGTGGCCGGCAAGAACACCGGGGCCGGGGATTTCATCGGCGGGGTGGCCCCGAGTGCCGGCATTTACGCCTTAAAAGCCATGGATTCGGAGGGCGGCATCCGCGAGAGCGCTATCCTCAAGTCCTGGGACTGGTGCATCAGCCACCAGCACGACCATCCGGACCGGCCCATCATGGTCATCTCCACCAGTTTGGGAACCCCCACAATGCATTTTGAAAATTACTGCAATCGACGGGGGGCCGCATCGGTGGCGGAAGCCGCCAAGGCCGCCGGGATCGCCATCTTCGTCTCCTCCGGAAACGAGGCCCAGCGGGGAAGGATCAGCTATACCGCCTGCCTGCCCCAGACCATCGCCGTGGGTGCGGTGTATGACGGCCGGTTCGGATCGGCCCGGTTCAGCCGGTGCAGCGACCGCGCCACCAACCCGGATCAGGTTACCTGCTACTCCAATTCAGCCCCTATTCTCGATCTGCTGGCCCCATCCCACCAGGCTTACACCGCCGGTTGGCCGGGAAGCAAATACGAGACCGCCTTCGGAGGCACCTCGGCGGCCTGCCCCTATGCCGCCGGGGTTGCGGCCTTGATCCAGAGCCATGTGCACCGGAATACCGGCCGGTTTCTCAGCGTGGATCAGCTCAAAGCGGTGATGGTGCAGAACGGGGATCCGGTACGGGATGCAAAATCCGGGATCACCAAACCCCGGGTCAATATCGAACGGACCCTGGCCGCCCTCGGCGGCGGGCGGGAGGATCGAAGGGAAGAAGACCGGCGGGAAGAGCGGGGGAACCCCATCGATGAGCTTCGGGATATTTTGCGGCGGTCGTCTAACTGAGTGCCTTTCTGATCCCCCCGTAATCCCAGTTCAAGACAACTACTGTCTGAACTGGGATTATGGGGGATTTGAGGGATTAAGGGGATTACAGCGGGGGTAAAAATCCTGTTCATCCCAATAATCCCTCGTAATCCCAGTTCAAGACAACTACTGTCTGAACTGGGATTATGGGGGATTTGAG
>CAZNLT010000145.1:0-15081 GCA_964573705.1 uncultured Desulfobacterales bacterium | reverse complement strand
TCAGGCGACGGGTATTCCGATTGAGGAGGTGCGCCGGCTGAAAGAAGACATTGAAAGGGTTGGGTTAGAGAGCCACGAGATCACCCCTCAAAGGCCATTTTTTTCGATTGGATATCTGCGGAAATTCCGCACAGCTTATTGCAAGGAGAAAGGATATTATGATGGAATCCGTAGCGTACGATATTATAAAACAAGAAGGTATCAAAGAAGGCATTCAAAAAAACAAAAAGGAGACAGCCAGAAATCTGCTGTTGCTGGGCGTTCTGACTGATGAACAGATCGCTCAGGCGACGGGTATTCCGATTGAGGACGTGCGTCGGCTGAAAGAAGACAGAGAGGGGCGGTAACGGCTCGACTCGTGCGGCAGCGCTTGAAGGTCAATTTTTCCGTGTCCTTTACAGAAGTCTTGATATATAAAGATTTCGCTTCCTGAGGTTTTGACCGCCTCCTTCCCAGATATCTATCCGACAACCCAGGATTACGCAAATGGAGCGTTTTTTCAATACCGCCGGACCCGTCAATTGTGACGACCACTATTGCCTGCCGCCGTTGACCCGCTTCGATCTCGAGGAGGTGCTGCGGTTCATCGGGCAGAAGAAGTATTTCGTGCTTCACGCCCCCCGGCAGACGGGCAAGACCTCCTGCCTGCTGGCGTTGATGGCCCACCTCAATCAGGGCCGGGAATACCGATGTGTGTATGCCAATCTGGAAATGGCCCAGGCGGCACGGGAAAACATCGAGCAGGGAATGAACGATATATTGCGTGAGATGGCACTCCGTGCTTCTTATCATCTTGAAGATGAATTCCTGGAAGATCATCTATCGGAATACCTGTCAGGCGGTGCTTTCGGCACCTCAGTGAACAGGGCGCTGGCCCAATGGTGTCGGCATTTGGAAAAACCATTGGTGCTGCTGTTGGACGAAGTAGACGCACTCATCGGCGACACCCTGATTTCTCTGCTGAGGCAACTCCGATCGGGGTATGATCGACGGCCGAATGCGTTTCCACAATGCATTATTCTATGCGGGATTCGAGATGTTCGGGATTACCGGATTCATTCCGCCGCAGAAAAGAGCGTGATCACCGGCGGCAGCGCCTTTAACATCAAAGCGGAATCCCTGCGGCTCGGGGATTTCTCCGAATCCGAAACCCGCCGGCTGCTGTCGCTTCACACCGAGCAAACGGGGCAGCCTTTCATTGAGGGCGTAGCGGAAAAGATATGGGACCTGACCCAAGGGCAGCCCTGGCTGGTGAATGCGTTGGCTTATGAAACCTGCTTTGCCAAAACCGGGGAGCGGGACCGGTCCGTTCCAATTACGGGTGAAATGGTAACGGGGGCCAAAGAGCGGCTGATCCTTCGGCGGGACACTCACCTGGATCAGCTCGCCGACAAGCTTCGGGAGGACCGGGTGAAACGGGTCATTGTTCCGGTTCTGGAAGGGGTGGGGCGGCCGGGTGATCTAAAAGACGATGACCTGGCCTATGTGCGAGATTTGGGATTGATCCGCACCCAGGGCGGGCAGGTGGCGGTGGCCAATCCGATTTACCAGGAAATTATCCCCCGGGAATTAACTTACAGCACTCAATACACCCTGGCGCAACCGACTGAATGGTACGTCATGCCCGACGGTCGGCTCGACCTGGAAAAACTGTTGGCCTCCTTTCAGGAGTTCTTCCGGGAGCATTCGGAGCATTGGGTAGAGCGGTTCGATTACAAAGAGGCTGCCCCCCAGTTGCTGCTCCAGGCCTTTTTGCAGCGGGTTGTCAACTCGGGCGGGAGGATCGAGCGGGAATACGGCCTGGGCCGCGGGCGAACCGATCTGCTGGTTATCTGGCCTTTTTCGAATGGGGTGCAGAAGCTGGTGATCGAGCTGAAGGTGCTGCACAAGAGTCTGGAAAAAACCATTAAAGAAGGGCTCGCCCAGACCACCGCCTATATGGACCGGTGCGATGCTGCTGAAGGCCACCTGGTTGTTTTTGACCGGGCCGAGGGGAAACCGTGGGAAGAAAAGATTTTCCACCGCTCTGAAACGTATGAAAAATATCGAATCCAGGTCTGGGGGATGTAACCATGGAACGCTTTTTCAATACCGCCGGTCCGGTCAATTGTGACGACCACTATTGCCTGCCGCCGCTGACCCGCTTCGATCTCGACGAAGTAATGCGGTTCATCGGCCAGAAGAAATATTTCGTCTTGCATGCTCCGCGACAGACCGGCAAAACCTCCTGTCTGCTGGCGTTGATGGATTATTTGAACGCCGCCGGTAAGTTCCGCGCCTTATACATCAATGTGGAGATCGGCCAGTCCGCCCGGGAGAATGTGGATGCCGCCATGCGGGCCATTCTGGGGCAGATCGCCAGTGAGGTTGGCCGAATCCTGGGCGATCGCTCCCTGGTGCCGGTTTTCCCTGATCTCCTGAACGCATACGGCGGCCACGGCGCTTTGAACGAGATCCTGACGATCTGGGCCTCAGCCGATCAAAAACCGGCCGTTCTGTTTCTGGATGAGGTCGATTCCCTGGTGGGCGACAGCTTGATCTCTTTCCTGCGTCAGATCCGATCCGGTTACACCAAACGGTCGTCCGCCTTTCCCCAATCCATTATACTTTGCGGGATTAGGGATGTCCGGGATTACCGGATACATTCGGCTGCCGAAAAAAGCGTGATTACCGGGGGCAGCGCCTTTAACATCAAAGCGGAATCCCTGCGGCTCGGAGATTTCTCCGAATCCGAAACCCACCAGCTGCTGTCGCTTCACACCGAGGAGACGGGGCAGTCTTTCATTGATGGCGCAGCGGAAAGAATATGGGACCTGACCCAGGGGCAGCCCTGGCTGGTGAATGCGTTGGCTCATGAAACCTGCTTTGCCAAAACCGGGGAGCGGGACCGGTCCGTGCCCATCACAGGTGAAATGGTATCCGAGGCCAAAGAGCGGCTGATCCTCCGGCGGGATACCCATCTGGATCAGCTTGCCGACAAGCTTCGGGAAGAGCGGGTGCGCAGGGTGATCGGTCCTCTGCTGGCCGGTTCCTCGGCGACCGATCGGTTTCGGCCTGATGATCTTCAGTATATTGCGGACCTCGGCCTTTTGCGAGTGGCTCGAAACGGGGAGATCACGATCGCCAATCCCATCTATCAGGAAATCATCCCCCGTGAGCTGTCCTGGAACATCCAGATGGGGATTTCGCAGCAGGCCGCCTGGTATATCCTTCCCAATGGCCGGCTCGACCTGGAAAAGCTGTTGACCGCCTTTCAGGAATTCTTTCGGGAGCATTCGGAGCACTGGGTGGAGCGGTTCGACTACAAGGAGGCCGGTCCCCAGCTGCTGCTCCAGGCTTTTCTGCAGCGGGTGGTCAACTCCGGCGGCCGGATTGAGCGGGAATACGGCCTGGGCCGGGGGCGGACCGATCTGCTGGTGATCTGGCCCTGGTCGGACGGGGTGCAGAAAGCGGTGATCGAATTGAAGGTGCTGCACAAAAGCATCGAGAAGACCCTGACAGAGGGGCTTGCCCAGACCGCCGCCTACATGGATCGGTGCGGTACCGCCGAAGGCCACCTATTCATTTTTGACCGGACCGAAGGGAAACCCTGGGAGGAAAAGATTTTCATTCGATCTGAAGCCTTCGGAACATATGATATCCAGGTCTGGGGAATGTAGTCCCCGTATCGGGACCTCTTCGACCCGGTTCCGCTACTTCCTGTAAAATCCGGATTCGATACAGGCAGAACCGGATCAGTCGATCGGAAACCCCGCCGGCACCGGCCGTTCCAATGCCTCCGAATCGACCTCCGCCAGGATGTCGTACCGGTCCAGATTGGCGCCCATGGCCCGGTAGAGGTTGGCCATTCCCTGATGAAAATCGATCACCGCCTTGACCTGCCGAATGTGGGCCCGGACCAGTTCATCCTGAAAATCGAGAATGCGAAAGGTATCGGATAGGCCCCGCTTCAGCCGGGTCATTTCCTGATCCAGGGTGGTCCGGGCCAGGTTTTCGAAGTGTTCCGCCACGCGGACCCGCTCCAGGCTTCGTTGGACCGTGACCAGAGAGTTCCGCACCGCCGTGATGATGCCGCCCTCCAGGCGTTTCACCCGGTAGATCGCCTGCCGCTTTTCCATGCGGCTTTGGGCGTAGCGCGCTTCGGCGGCCCGGTTGCCCATGGGGTAGGAGAAGGTGAGGTCCACCGACCACTCGTATCCGTCGTCTTCCACCATGCTGGAATAGGCGTCTTCATAGTCTCCGGTCAGGGGGCTGGTTTTATCGATGCCGAAGAGGGTGACCGGGCGCTCTTCGCCGGCCAGTCCGTTGATCCCCAGGGTGGCGCCGAGATCCAGGCGGGGCAGTTTCCGGTTGCGGAAAAAGGCCAGGCGGATATCCTGGTTTTCCACTGCGATATGAAGCCGCTTTAAATCCGGACGCCGATGGAGGGCGACCGAGACCGCCTTTTCACGCTCCGGGTAGGGGATGGTGACCCCGGGGATCGGCTCGGTGGCCAACGGGGCATCGTAGAGCGGATCACCCGGGTCGATTTCCAGAAGGTCCTTGAGCCGGTTGGTGACCGTCTCCACCTGCTGGCGGGCCGCGATGACCTCTTCATCCCGGGCCGCCACCGCGGTTTCGGCCTGCTGCACCTCGGTGACCGCGATCACCCCCTGGCGGAGCCGCGTCCGGTTGCCTTCCATCAGCTCCCGGGCCAGTTCCCGGGATTCGATGCGAAACTGCAGCACCGCCAGGGCATTGGCCAGAGTGAAGTAGGCGTTTTCAATTCGGGCCGCGAGCTGCTGGGCCTGGTTCAGATAGTTGAAGACGGCGGCCTGGACTTGATTTTCAGAGATGCGGATCTGGGTGGTGTTGACCCGGAACCCGAAGTCCCGAAGCAGGGGCTGGGTCAGGTTGAGGATCAGAAAGTTCTGGTAGTCGGGGTCCAGCGCATCCGGTAGAAAATTGTTTTCGGTGCGGGCTGTTCTGAAGGAGAGTTTGCTTTGGAGGCCGAATTTGAAGCGTTTTCGAATGCCGGCGTCCGCCCCTGATTCCCGGACATACTGGTACTCATCTTCATAGAAGACCGAATCGGTCAGGATCTGCCGCTCTCCGGTGTAGAGGGAGACCTCGAGTGCCGGATCAAAGGCGGAATCGGCCACCGTGACCTCTTCTCGACGGATGGGAACGTCCAGTTCATCCACCTGGAGATTGAAATTCTGCTCGATTCCTCGGGCAATGGCCGCCCGAAGTGAAAGCATTTGGCGGGCTTCCGGGTCCATCTCCACCACCTGGGCGAGGGCCGCCCCTGAAAAAAGGTGAAAACAGGCGAAAAAAAGGATGATGCCTGATGCGGATGTCCTCATATGGATTCCTCCGAAATCGTTGCGGTCAGTTGATGCGGTGGCGGAACAGCCATCCCGCCAGGGCCAGGCAGACGATGCCGATGACCGCCATGGGCCAGAATTGTTGGAGATACAGATGCAGCGGCGCATCCTCCAGAAACACCCCGCGGATCACCACCATAAAATACCGAAGCGGATTGAGCAAGGTGATCTTCTGAACCACCGTCGGCATATTGGCGATGGGGGTGGTGAACCCCGACAGAATGATCGCCGGCACCAGAAACATGAACGCCCCCAAAAGACCCTGCTGCTGGGTGACCGACAATGAAGAGATCATCAGCCCCACCCCGATGGCCGACATCAGAAAAAGAAAGAGGCCGATATACAGCACCAGGATGTCGCCCCGAAGGGGCACCTGAAACCAGAACACGGTCAAAAGGATGATGACGGTGGCCTCTGCCGCGCCGATGATGAACCCGGGCAAGGCCTTGCCCAGAAGAATCTCCACCGGCCGCATGGGGGTGACCAGAAGCTGGTCGAAGGTGCCCTGTTCCCGCTCCCGGGCCACCGAGAGGGCGGTCACCAGCATGGTCACCACCAGGGTCAGCAGCCCCACGATGCCGGGCACGATGTACCATCGGCTCTCCAGATTGGCATTGTACCAGGCCCGGGTATCGAGCCGGGCCGGGGGGGTGGGGCCGCCGTGGGTTCTGACCCACTCCAGATTAAACCGGGTGACGATGGCCCGGACATACCCGAGAGCGATCATGGCGGTATTGGAATTTCGTCCGTCCACGATCACCTGAACTTCAGCGGTTTTTCCGGTCAGCAGGTTCCGGGTGAACTGCGGATGGATATGAAGCAGGACCAAGACCTCTTTTCGATCGATCAGCGGCGCGATCCGGTCTTGGCGGGTGATTCGGGCCACCTCATGGAAGTTGGGCGAACCGGTGAACCGAGCGATCAGGTCCCGGGAGGCCGCACTCCGGTCCTCGTCGTAGACGGCCAGCGGGACATAGGTCAGGTCGTAGGTGGCGGCATATCCGAAGACCAGGAGTTGAACGATGGGCGGAATGACGATGGTGAACCGGCTCTTTTTGTCTTTCATCAGGGCCAGAAATTCTTTTTGCATCAGTGCCACAATGTGGTGAAACATCGGTCCAATCTCCTCAGTCGAGTCGTTTTCGGGCTTTCAGCCGGCTCACCCCCAGAAAAAAGGCCGCCATCAGCAGCAGGGCCAGCGCATTGGGCCAGATCACCGAAAAGACGTCGCCGGCCAGGAAGACGGTCTGCAGAATGGCCACATAGTATCGCGCGGCGATGGCGTGGGTGATCCCCTGAACCACCACCGGCATGCTCTGAATGTCGAACAGAAACCCCGACAGCAGAAAGGCCGGCAGAAAGGTGACGATGATGGCGGTCTGGCCGGCCACGAACTGGCTGCGGGCCGCAATGGAAATCAACAGGCCCATCCCCAGGGCCACCAGCAGGAACAGGGCCGAGGCGGCGGTGAGTACCCAGAGAGAGCCGCGCAGCGGCACCTCGAAGAGATACAGCGCCATCACCACCGATAAGGCCAGCCCGCCCATGCCCATGACGAAGTAGGGGATGAGCTTGCCCAGGATCACCTCTCGTATGTTCACCGGGGTGACCATGAGCGCCTCCATGGTGCCGCGCTCCCATTCCCGGGCCATGACCATGGCGGTGAGCAGTGCCCCGATCAGGGTCATGATGACTGCGATCAGCCCGGGAACCAGAAAGTTGCGGCTGCGAACCTCGCTGTTGAACCAGATCCGCTGGTCGACCTCCACCGGCATCTCCAGGGTTCGGCCCTGCTGCCGGGCCCGGTCGCTGAGCCAGTTGGTCCAGACCCCCTCCACATATCCGGTGACCAGCCGGGCGGTGTTGGCGTCCACCCCGTTCAGGATCACCTGGATGGGGGCGGTGGCGCCGCTTTGAAGCTTTTGGGCGAAGTCCGAGCGCAACCGCACGATGCCGTCCACCCGATGGTCTCGAAGGGCCTGTTCGGCCGTTCGCATGGTGTCCATATACACCGGATCGAAATACTTGCTGCGTTCAAAGGCGCCGGTGAAGGCGGCGGTGTCTCGGCTGGGGCTCTCCACCACGATGGCGATCGGCACATGCTCGGCATCCAGGGAAACCCCGTAGCCGAAAAGCAGCAGCAGAGACACCGGCATCAGAAAGGCGATGGCGATGCTGCTGGGGTCCCGCATGATCTGGAGAAATTCCTTTCGCACCAGTCCGCGCAGCCGCATCAGACCGCCGCCCCGGGTGGAGGATTTATGCTTCTCAGAGGGATGTTTCCGGTTCATTCGTCACCTTTTTCCTCGGCCTGGCTTTCGATCAATGCGATGAAGGCGTCTTCGATGTCTTCGATCTTCCGGTCGGCCTTTTCGGCGGCCCGGTCTTTGATCTCCCGGGGGGCGCCCAGGGCCAGGATTTCACCGGCCAACATAATGGCCAGCCGGTCGCAGTATTCCGCCTCTTCCATGAAATGGGTGGTGACCAGAACGGTGACCCCGGCGCGTGCCAGGGAGTTGATGTGGCTCCAGAACTCCCGGCGGGCCATCGGGTCGACCCCGGAGGTGGGTTCATCCAGAAACAGGATTTCCGGCTCGTGCATCAGGGCGCAGGCCAGGGCCAGCCGCTGTTTATAGCCCAGGGGCATTTCCCCGCTTTCGGCGTCCGCCCGATCCGCCAGGTCGAACTGCTCCAGGGCCCAGTCGATGCGGTTTCGGCGTCTTTTCCCGTGCAGGCCGTAGGCGCTGCTGAAAAACCGAAGGTTCTCCATGACGCTGAGATTGCCGTAGAGGGAAAATTTCTGGGACATGTAGCCGATGCGGGCCCTGGCCTTGGCCGCGGCCTTTCTCAGGTCGAGCCCGGCCACCTTCAGGCTGCCCTCGCTGACCGGCAGCAGCCCGCAGAGCATGCGAAAGGTGGTGGTTTTTCCGGCGCCGTTGGCGCCCAGCAATCCGAAGACTTCGCCAGATCCGACATCGAAGGTGACATCCTTGACCGCGTAGAAGTCCCCGAATTTGCGCTTTATATGGTCCACCTGAATCACCGGCTCCGCTTCCTCTCGACCTTCCTCCGGGTCGTCTTCTCCGGCCTCCGGTTTTTGAATCGGCTCCTGCTCCTTTTCGGGTGCGGGTTCCTCTTCTTTCAGGATGGCGATGTAGCTGTCCTCGAATCGAGGGGAGACCGGTTTCAGCTCGATATCGCCGACCTCCTCCAGCAAATCCTCGAGATCCGGTTTTTCCGAATCGGCCATCACCAGCCGGACCCCGTCTCCCTGAATAACCGCGTCGATGACCTTTTCCCCTCGGGATAGCTTCTCCTGAATGTCCCGTTTGCGGGCGCCGTCGGTTGTGGTCACCCAATAGGTCCGGCCCTTCTGTTCTTTCCTGAAATCCCCCGGCGGGCCGTGGCTCAGCACCCGGCCGCCATGCAGCAGGACCACGTCGTCGCATTCCTCGGCTTCATCCAGGTAAGCGGTGCTGAGCAGGACGCTCATGCCTTCCTCCTCCACCAGCCGGGAGACGATGGCCCACAGCTCCCGGCGGGAGACCGGGTCCACCCCTACGGTGGGTTCGTCCAGAATCAGCAGTTCCGGCGACCGGATCAGGGTGCAGGCCAGACCGAGCTTCTGCTTCATGCCTCCGGAGAGCCGGCCGGCCAGGCGGTCCGTAAACTTTCCCAGCTGGGTCATTTTCATCAATTCCGCATTCCGATCCGCCCGCTCATCATGGGGCACCCCCTGGAGATCGGCGTAGAGATCGAGATTCTCCTGAACCGACAGGTCCTCATACAGCCCGAACCGCTGGGGCATGTACCCGATGGCGGACTGGACCTGGAGCGGCTCCTGATTCGCATTCAGGTCCAGCACTTGAATGCGGCCCGCATCCGGTTTGAGAAGACAGGCGGAGAGCCGCATCAGGGTCGTCTTGCCGGCGCCGTCCGGTCCGATCAGGCCGGTGACCCGGCCTTTCCGGGCCTTCAGACTCACCTCCTGCAGCGCTTCTATCCTGCGTTTTCCCTGGGTAAATGATTTGCTCACCTTTTCCAGGGCCAGGGCGGTTTCCTCTCCATCGGCGGGCTTCGATGGGGTTTCGGATGGAATGTCGCTCATCATCCCTCCGGACAGTCGGGGATATCCCCGGCCTCCTCCCGGTCCTGATCCAGAGGAACGATGACGGTGGCCGGCATTCCCAGGCGCAGTTCATTCTGCGGATTGCAGGCGTAGACCCGCACCTGATACACCAGTTCGGTGCGCACTTCCGGAGTTTCCACCGATTTCGGGGTGAACTCGGCGGTGGGGGAGATATAGCCGATCCAGCCTTCATAGGTCTTGTCAGGATAAGAGTCGGTTTTGATGTGCGCCCGCATCCCGGGAAAGATCTTCCCCATATCGGTCTGCGGCACATAGGCGCGGACCCAGACCGGATTGGTCAAGGCCAGGGTGAATACCGGCCGCTGGGGAGACGCCATGTCCCCCGGCTGCAGGATCCGGTTCTGGACGACCGCATGGTCCGGCGCGATCAGCTGGGCGTCTTCGAGGTTTTTTCGGGCGATGTCCAGCTCCGCCTTGATGGCTTCGAGGCGGGCCTTGGCTGCGGCGATATCCTCCCGGCGGGGGCCGGCCAGGGCCAGGTTGAGGGTTTCCTCGGCCGCGTTCAGCCGGGCCCGGGCCGCCTCCGCCTTGGATTCGGCTTCATCGGTCTGCTCCTGAGATGCCAGGTTTTTGGCCGCCAAAGGGCGCAGCCTGCGAAAGGTCTTTTCCGCATTCTCCGCTTCGGTTTTGGCCGCCGCCGCCTCGGCCCGGGCCTTGCGGATCTCCTCTTCCCGGGTGCCGGTCTCCAGTTTGACGACCTCTTCCCTTTGGGCGTCGAGCTGGGCCTCGGCACGCTTCACCGCCTGCTCGAGCCGCCGGGTTTCCAGGAGGGCCAGAATCTGGCCCTTTTCCACCGATTCGCCTTCCTCCACCCGGATCTCCGCAATGCGTTCATTCGCGTTGAACGCCAATTCCACCTGCCGAATATCGACGTTTCCGTACAGGACCAGCTTGTTTTCGTCCGTTTCCGATTCCCGAAAAAAGAAGTACCAGACCCCGAAGCCGACGGCAGCCAAGAGGAGAAGGGCTATAAAGATGCGAATGATTCGTTTTTTCATGGTCGTCCTTTCAGGTAATCATATCCTTATGCCGCTGAATTCACAAAATCCATACGCACAATTGCGTAATTAAAATAGAATATACTTGTAATTTCCGATCGGTTATTGATCTCCGGGTGAGGGGTCGAGAGTGCTGCGAATTTGATCTTCGACAATGTTTCGAATCATTTCAATGTCTTCGGGGGTGAATTCTTTGCGGCCCAGCCGGCGCAGGATGGTCTCTCGAGCGGCCTGAAAAATCATGGCCTGGCCCACCACCGAATGGGCTCGAATAATAGCTGCTTTCGAATCGGGTGAAATGTCCAGAACGCGCCCGATCAGACCGGCGCAGGCTTCGTGAACTCGCCGAATGACGCGGTCGTAGATGATGTCGAACGCTTGGGTGGGTTGCACCTGCTCCCGAATAATGATGCGGCCCCACCGCCGGGATTCGCCCTGGCCCACAAGCCGAATAAAGGCTGAGAGCTGCTCCACCAGAAGATCGACGGCCGCTTCGTCGGTGAGGTCATGGCCTGTGAGGGCGGCGGTGATCTTCTCCGTCACCGGCAACATGAACCGCCCGGCATTCTCGGCGATGTAAGCTATCACCGCATGGTAGAGCCCCTCCTTGCCGCCGTAATAATAAGGGATGGCAGCCTGATTCACCCCCGCCTTTCCCGCCAGCATTCGGGTGGTGGCGCCTTCGAATCCGTGGGTGCCGAATATTTCCAGCCCGGCGTCTATGAGCCGGTGCCGGGGGTCTTCTTTGCTGGATTTGGGGGAATTGGAGTTCATCGGTTTTATATCTTTCATTTGAGTGAAAGAATAATTCATTCATTTGAATTAGTCAAGTGGATAAAATTAGCAGATGGAAAACTTGCAATAGGATAATGCTGGGTCAGGGAGTTCGTGGTTTCCCCTGGTGTTGAGATTTGCAAAGAAAAGAAAATTGCGCTATTTTAAGGGAGAACGTATCCTTTTTAGATTACTATGAGGATATCCGATGGATTCATATATGGCGAGGATAAAAAAACATAATTAGGATGGCTGAATATGAGCGATAAGAAAAAAATAGATCTTCTTCTTCAATACATCCTTTTTGTCGCCGGTCAGGAAGATTGGGGTAGCCGTGATTTGGGCATGATTCATCTTATTAAATATTCTTACCTTGCTGATCTTGCTTATGCCGAGCATCACGAAGGAAAAACCTTCACCGGAGCCTCTTGGAAATTTCATCATTTCGGGCCTTGGGCTACGGAGCTTTATTTGCGGATTGATCCAGCTTTAGCGGCGATTCATGCAGAAAAAATTGTAATTCGCAGTTCGAAAAATGACCGGGATTTCGCCAGATGGTCTGTAAAAAGCTACCGGCAGTATGATGATATTAATCAGAAGATGGATCTTTGTGTGGCCGGCGCTATTCAAAAATATCTCCGTCAATTCGGGACAGATACAACCGCACTGCTCCATTTTGTTTATCAAACGCCACCAATGCTTCGAGCGGCACCGGAAGAGAATTTGGATTTTTCGGTTGTGATGAATCAGGCAAATAGATCATATTCCGAATCCAATAAGCATGAAATTAAAGACCTTTCCCCCAGAAAAAAGGAAGAGCGAAAGGAAAAGTTCATCGAATTAAAAAAACGGCTTAACCAGCGTCTTGATCGGGAGTTAACAGAGTCAAAGGTATATCCCAAAGCTCCTCGTTATGACCAGGTTTTCCTTGATGGGATTCAGCAACTTGACGAACTGTCCGGAAAGCCGTTCGAGCCATTCGAATGTAAAGCTTTTTTCTCGGATGAGGTTTGGAAATCAAAAACAAGGTTCGATCCGGATGTACCCTGACGAATCCTTGCAGGCTTTTATAGAACCAGATCCTTGGTGGGAACCAACCGAAAGTATTGAATACGGCAGAGGGCGATTAATTAAAGCCTTTCTTCCCCATGTCGATCAAAATCCATATATTGCGATCCCCATTGGACGCTCTGAACCGGCAGAGCACAGGGAGGCAACTGTAAAATTCGTTCCTTTGGATATCCGGCAGGCGATACGATATCCTAATTTGCCCGTGGCTGCTCTGCCACAATTTCCCGCTGAAAGATGGGGCGTCTATCGGATCAAAAAACGTCCGGCATTGATTCTCGGCAGCGGCGGAAGCAAAATTGATAATAATCTTACCGCCGGCAAAGCCAAATGGCAAACTAATCGAACGGTGATTGTTGCTCCCTATTACGGCGTGGATGAGGGTGAAAAGCGTTCTGGATTCAATCCGGTTTTCGTTGACCGAATCAGACGATGCGAGTACCCTCAGTTTTTTTGGGACAAGTTACCGATTGTGGGAAGCACAGTAGAATCGATCCTTCGTTTAGATCACTTACAACCTGTAGGACGCAGCCAAGATTCAATCGAATTCATGCCCTACCGTCTGAGTGCAAAAGCTCTTTTGCTTCTGGAAGAATGGATAGACTGGATTATAAAGGATGATCTGGCATTCGGGAAAGAGGATGAAGAACCCCGATTGGGCGACATCAGGGAGTTTTTGTTGGAATATTAAGAACGAGGGTACCGGAACGAACACACCTCTCCTTCATGCCGAATGCACCCACCGAAGATCAAGCTTTTGTTTTATGGAAAAGCTGGTGATCCATGGCTTACATGACCATCACCTGCCCATCCTGCCGCACCCGCTTTCAAATCCAAGACGACCGAGTGTCCCGACCGGGAACGCGGGCCCGGTGCGGCAAGTGTGCGCACCCATTCTTCGTTGATCCGCCCGGAATGAATCCCCGGGAGATTGCGGAGACCTTCCTGAAGGATTGCCTTCTTCTCGATCTGGAGACCTCGACCGGCGGACAGATTTTCCAGATCGGGGCGGTCCTGGGAGATCGAACTTTCCAGCGCAAAGGTCGGTTGGACACCATGGAAGCCCTCGCGGAGCTGGACGAGTTCGGCCGTGACGCCCAGGCCATTCTGGGCCACAACATTATCCAGCACGACCTGCCGGTGCTGGAGAGTATTCGGCCGAAAACCGGTCTCCTTCAGCTTCCCGCCGTCGATACCCTTTACCTCTCGCCTCTGGCCTTTCCTGAAAATCCCTATCATCGCTTGGTGAAGGACTACAAACTGGTCCGGGACAGCCGAAACCATCCGGTGGCCGACGCCCGACTGGCCGGCACCCTGTTTCTGGATCAGTGGGAAAGCTTTTCGGAAACCCTGCGAACCCGTCCGGATTTGCTCGGTTTTTTTGAATTCTGCTTTCGGGATGCACGGCTGGAGGGCGGCGCCGACGGGCGGGGAATTTGCGATCTCTTTCGACGAATCGGGGCGCCGATTTTGTCGGATTCGAATGCGGCCTTTCGTGTGTTTCAGCGGTCGACGACAGATCAGGTCTGCGAAAAAGCGGTACCGGAGACGATTCTTCCGCTCCTGGAGAATCCCGAACGCCGTCCGGCCTTGGCCTATTGCCTGGCATGGCTTCAGGTGGCGGGCGGGAGCTCAGTGCTGCCGCCCTGGGTGCGCTATCGGTTTCCGGCGGTGGCGCCGGTGCTTCAGGCCCTGCGGGATATCCCCTGCGGGTCCGACGACTGCGCCTGGTGTTCGGAAATGCACAACCCCCGGCGGCAGCTGCAGCGCCATTTCGGGTTCGACGACTTTCGAATTCTGCCCACCGGCGAAACCCTCCAGGAGCAGATCGTTCTCGAGGGGGTGTCGGATCGCCCCCTGCTGGGGATTCTGCCTACCGGTTTCGGCAAATCGATCTGTTTTCAGTTGCCGGCCCTGGTCCGGTATCATCGGCGGGGATCCTTGACGGTGGTCTTTTCGCCCCTGCAATCCCTGATGAAGGACCAGGTGGACAATCTCAAACGGTCCACCGGAACCCCGGCGGCCGGTGCGATCTACGGTCTTCTGACCGGCCCCGAACGGGGTGCGGTTCTGGAGGGGGTTCGAATGGGGGATATCGGGATTCTGTATATATCACCGGAGCAGCTTCGAAACCGATCGGTGCGCGAAGCGCTCCGGCTTCGGGAGATCGGCTGCTGGGTCTTTGACGAGGCCCACTGCCTGTCCAAATGGGGACATGATTTTCGCTCCGATTATATTTACGCGGCACGGTTCATTCAGGAGTTTGCCACATCCCAGGGGACGGATATTCCGCCGGTGGCCTGCTTTACGGCCACCGCCAAGCGGGATGTCGTGGCCGAGATCGTCGACCACTTTCAGGAGAGGCTGAATCAGCCGCTGTCGGTTTTGCAGGCGGGCACCGAACGGACCAACCTTCATTTTGAGGTACAGACGGTGACGGAGCCGGAAAAGTTCGGCCGGGTCGCCGATCTGCTTTCCGAGCGGCTGGGAGACCCGCCCGCGGGCAGCGCGGTGGTCTACTGCGCCACCCGAAAGCACACCGAGATAATGGCCGATTTTCTGGCTCAGAAAAACTGGGCGGCCGAGGCCTTTCACGGCAACATGACCCCGCCGGAAAAGCGGCGGGTCCAGGAAGCGTTCATCGCCGGCCAGGCGCCGGTGATCTGCGCTACCAACGCCTTCGGCATGGGCATCGACAAGCCCGACGTGCGGCTGGTGATCCATG
>CAZNLT010000144.1:0-15392 GCA_964573705.1 uncultured Desulfobacterales bacterium | reverse complement strand
GCCCCCGAGCTTTGCTGCCATGGGCGGCACCCCTACCTGTGCCACGGAATTCTCGGCCGCTCCCTTCTCGAACAGCACGGCCTGCACCGCCACGGCCTGGTCTGCGAGCGCCATATCGGGGTGGGCATCACGGCCGAGGAGGTCGAAAAAAACCGGCTTCCCCTGCCGGTTCGGGACATGCGCCCGACCACGGTGGAGGAAGAGATCATCGCCTATGCCGACAAGTTCTTTTCCAAAAACTGCACGGGCACGGACCTGGTTCGTGAACATTCGGTGGAGTGGATCGTAAAAGGTCTGGAACAACACGGGCCGGACAAGGCCGGCATTTTTCATGCCTGGGTGGAGCGTTATGAAAACGGCAGAGGGCGCCCATGACCCGGATTGAGAACATTCTTCGGTTCTATTTCATCACGGATGACCAAGCCCCGGAAATTTCTCCGCTTGGCCAAGTTCGGGCGGCGATTCAGGGCGGCGCGACTCTGATTCAGTACCGAAACAAGTCCTATACCGAACCATTTCTGCCGGAGGTGATTCAAATCCGGGATTTGTGCAGAGAAAAAGGCATTCCGCTGGTCATCAACGACCATATCGACCTGGCCGAAGCGATCGGAGCGGACGGCGTCCACCTGGGACAATCCGATGCCTCGCCCGCTTTGGCCCGGCAGCGATTGGGGCCTGAGGCCATCGTGGGTACCTCCGTCTCCGACTTGACCGAACTGGCTGCCACCGATCTCGGCCCCTGTGATTACATAGGAACCGGGCCGGTCTTCGCCACCGGTACCAAAGCCGATGCCAAGGCGGTCAAGGGGCTTGCCGGGTTTCAGGAGATCGTCCGTCAGGCCCCGGTGCCGGTGGTAGCCATCGGCGGCATCACCGCCGAGAACGCCCGGGCCTGCTTTGAACACGGCGCCGCCGGCGTCGCCGTCATCAGCGACATCTCCCGGGCGAAAAATCCCACGGAAAACGCTCGAAAACTCGGGGATGTCTGTCGGGGATGGTTCGGGGGCTGAACCCCGCGCCTGAAAAACAACTTGCAATTCGACCGGATTCCGGAGTAAATTAATACGGTTCCGGTTGGGGTGTCTCGCGCACGGATGCGGGGCTGAGATCAGACCCATCGAACCTGAAACAGTTCAGACTGTCGCAGGGAATTCGGAAACCCTTTTTCACTCGCCTTTGTTTTTCCGTTTTTCCACTCCGCGTTCTCATCTTCCGCGGCGGTCTGAATAACCACTTCGCCAAAGGAGATGCCTATGAAAACCGCCCTCACCATCGCCGGCTCCGATTCCGGCGGCGGCGCCGGAATCCAGGCCGACCTGAAAACCTTCCAGGCCCTCGGGGTCTTCGGCATGAGCGCCGTTACCGCCGTTACCGTTCAGAACACACAGAAAGTTCACGCCGTTCAGGAGATCGATCCGGAGATCGTCCATGATCAGATCACCTGTCTGTTCGAGGACATCGATATTCACGCCGTCAAGATCGGGATGGTCTCCAGCGTGCCCTTGATCGAAGCCATCGCCCGGGCCCTGTCCTCGGTGACACCGCCGCCGGTGGTCCTCGACCCGGTGATGATCTCCAAGAGCGGCTATCACCTGCTGCAAAAAGATGCTCAGGAGGCCCTGGTCAGCCGACTGTTCCCGCTGGCCGAAGTGGTCACGCCGAATATTTTCGAAGCGGAGGTGCTGATCGACCGAAAAATCACCAATCTGGAAGGAATGAAGGCGGCCGCCCTGGAAATACTGGAATTGGGCGCCAAAAAAGTGGTGGTCAAGGGCGGCCACCTGGGGGATGCGGACGCCACCGACGTGCTCTTCGACGGCAAGACTTATCGGGAGCTACGAAGCGACCGAGTGGAGACGAAAAACACCCACGGCACCGGGTGTACCTTTTCCTCGGCCATTGCGGCGCATCTGGCGCTGGGGCACCCCTTTTTTGAAGCGGTGGAAAAGGCCAAAATCTATATTACCGGCGCCATCGCCCATGCCCTGCCGATCGGAAAAGGGTACGGGCCGACGAATCATTTTTATGATCTGTATACAAGGGCGGGTGTCAAAGCGTAGAAGAACCAGCCGGAATGAAGCGCCGGTTTCCAATTAATGAATCTGATTTTGGGCGTCATCAATTCCTTACGGCCGCCAATTTCTTGCGCCGTGAACAACGCCTGTTATCCAAATTTCCCAGACTTCAATGCGATACATAATTCGATAGGCCCCATAAATGGCGCCCATACTACCTTGACCATTTACGTAATCTTTTTCGAGCCGTTTCATCATCCACGCCCTTGCCTTCTCGAATCTCACGCTCGCCCCGCTGGAATTTGGTCGAAATGTATAACGCATACATGATGTCATCCATTGCGGCCTCGTTCGGAAGCAAATCAATGACATGTTTGGCTTCTTCCTTGCTATTGATATGCATTTTTCTCTCCTGAAATCCGGATCGTCTTCAGATCTGATAGGGATCGGGGGAAAACCTACTCCATTCGAACATAGAATGACAGTTCGAACATAGAATGACAGTTTTTTCAAATATTATCTTGGGCATTGGCAGTCCTATTGGTTTTCCAAAAGTTCCGATGTTTCACATTGCACGAACCTCGTGTACCACTATATTTGCATACATGAAAAACGTTACCGATCACTTTAGAAGAAAAAGTGGTTTCCTGGCCCGTGTGCGGGCCGCGGAGCAGGAGAGCAGTGTCTCCAGGTTCATCGGCGGCATCGAAACCTGATAATTTCAACCCTTCAAATCGATTCTCCGATATTTTCCTGGTGCAAGACCGGATCGTTTCTTTCGGACAGGGTCGGAAATCCGGATCAACCGCGTCGGCTTTTCCGCGGAGGGGCTTTGCAGGCGCCAGCAAGAAAACCGTAAATAGTCGATTGACAACAAGAATGAATTGTGTACTTTAGTAGGGTAAAAATGTAGCCGTTTGTGAGGACAAATGAAAATTATCAGTGACCGTGAATTTCGAAACCAACCGGGAAAAGTCAGAAAAGAACTCGCCGACCATGAAGTGGTGATGACCTGCCGTGGAAAGCCCTATGCGGTTTTATTGCCGGTGGATGATCCTGCTGAGGTCGACGCGGTTCTTGAGTTGGCGGCTCGCATCCGGGCACAGATGGCGCTGTCTTCCGTCCGAAGAAAAGCCATGGAAACGGGTCTGGACCGCATATCGGCTTCCGAAATCGACGAGGAAATTAATAGAGTCCGCACGGAGCGCCGGAAATAACCCCCCATGTTGGTGGTCATAGATACAAATGTACTGGTTTCCGGGCTGCTCGGCCTGTATACCTACCCGGCCAGGGTGGTTGATCTTCTGTATATCGGCCGCCTTCAGTGCGTATATGATGACCGGATCATGGCCGAGTATAAGGATGTATTGTCGAGGCCCAAGTTCCACCAGGTCATTTCTGAAAAAGAACGACGTGATCTTCTGGGCTACCTGATGCAGTCGGGAAGCCATGTCCTGGCGGGTCCGCTCGGGAGTAAAACCCTGGCTGCTCCGGATCCGGATGATGTACCTTTCATCGAGGTCGCTGTAACCGGCCAGGCCGAACAAATCGTCACCGGCAATCAGGCCCATTTCGCTTTCTTTGCCGACAATCCGTGGGGCATCCGGATCGTATCTCCACGTGTGTGTTTCGATTCCGTGTGTGAAGAAGAAGCCTGAATTCACGCCATAGAACTAAGCGTGGCTGTACCAGCCGGCGTTCCCGACCACCCGCTCCATGCCAGAAAACGGCCCGGATGGGTCAGTCACTTGGCCGACCCGGCAAACCCACCTTTTCCAACCCCAGCACCATTACCCCGCATTGCCATGCACGTCATAGAGGCCCCATTCATTGGACAGGAAGCTTTCCACCAAAAGCGTCTTCTCCAGATACATTCCTTCAGGACATCTCGGCATCAGATAATTTACACGTCATATCAAGTGCTTATCGTCTAAAAACTGGTGGAAGGCTTTGTTTTGTCTTTTTGGTAAGTGACGAAAAAATGAGTTTCTGCTATAAGTACCTGTGCATATATTTCTGTACCTGATTTTGTAGGGGCAATCCCCCTGTGGTTGCCCCGGCTAAGGGCAGGCACGGGGGCCTGCCCCTACGGATGTTATGAAATTATTGATGAGGTACTTAATTGGTAAAGGAATCGATAAGTGTAAATGGTTATGACACATATCATCTTCCGAAATCGAGGAGGAAATCAAGAGGGTCCGCACGGAGCGCCGGTAATAACCTCGCTTGTTATTGGTGATTGATACGAATGGTCTGGTTTCCGAAAATGCGGCGAAGCGGCTCAGTGGCTCAAAATCTTGCTTAAAAACAGCCGGGTCCGTTCATGTTCCGGATTTGTGTAAAATTGTTCCGGATCACCGGTTTCGATAATCTTGCCGTCGTCCATGAATACCATGTTGTTGGCCACCTCCCGGGCGAAGCCCATCTCATGGGTGACCACCGCCATGGTCATGCCTTCGAAGGCCAGTTTGCGCATCACGTCGAGCACCTCGTTGATCATCTCCGGGTCCAGGGCCGAGGTGGGCTCGTCGAAGAGCATGATCTTGGGCCGCATGGCCAGACCCCGGGCGATGGCCACCCGCTGCTGCTGGCCGCCGGAGAGCTGGTTCGGGTAGGCCGAGGCTTTTTCCTGAATGCCCACCTTCTCCAGCAGTTCCCTGCCGAGTTCATCGGCTTCGTTTCTGCTCATCTTTCGCACCTTGATCGGCGCCAGGGTGACGTTTTCCAGGGCGGTCATGTGCGGATAAAGATTGAACTGCTGAAACACGAACCCCACCTCGGCCCGCAGACGGGTGATGTTGGTTTTCTTGTCGGTGAGGGACATCCCGTCCACCACGATGTCGCCCGACTGAATCGGTTCGAGCCGGTTGATGCACCGGATCAGGGTCGATTTCCCCGACCCGCTGGGGCCGCAGATCACCGCCACGTCCCCGGCGTCCACATGGAAATCGATATCCTGGAGCACATGGTGTTTTGCGAACCATTTGTTGACTTTTTCAAATCGGATCATACCGAATCGCCTTTCAACCGCCCTGGGCCCGCAGCCGCCGTTCAAACCAGTTGGACAGCAGAATCAAGGGATAACAGATGGAAAAATAGAGAATGCCCACCAGGCCGAAGACCATAATCCCTTCGGGAATCCGCTGGACCGTGAGCCAGCCGACCCGGGTGATGTCGGTCAGCCCGATCACCGAGACGATGGACGAATCCTTGATCAGCAGCACATACTGGCCCACCAGGGGCGGCAGAATGGTCCGCATGGCCTGGGGCATGACCACATACCGCATCCGTTGAAACCAGTTGAGACCGGTGGCCATGGCCGCCTCGGTCTGGCCCGCGTCCACCGCCTCGATGCCGCCGGCCACGATTTCACAGATATACGCTCCCGCATAAAGGGTCAGGCTGAAGATCGCCGCAGGAAACGCCGCCAACTGTATTCCCCATTCCGGCAGAATGAAAAAGACGATGAAAATCTGAACCAGGTAGGGGGTCCCCCGCATGAAATCGACATAAAAATACAGTAGATACCGGAGCGGTTTGACCTTGCTCGCCCGGGCGATGCCGACGCAGAATCCGAGGATCGTCCCCAGCACCAGACTGATCCCCGAGATCTTGAAGGTCATCCAGAGGCCCTTCAGGAAGAAGGGGATGCTGTCGGCTAATTGAGAAAAATAAAAACTCCACATGGCGAATAGAGGCTCAGGCCTGCCGGTGGATCAGGTGCCGCTGCCACCAACCGGATAAGGATTTCAGAATATAATAGAGCAGAAGATAGAACACCGCCACCGTCAAAAACCCTTCGGCCGGCATGAACCGCTCGGAGGTGAGGATCTGGCTGGCCCGGGTCAGTTCAAAGACCGAAATCAGGGAAAGCAGCGCGCTGTCCTTGACCAGAACGATCGTCTGGCCCAGCATCGGCGGAATGGTGACGCCGATGGCCTGGGGCAGAATGATATAGCGCAGCCGCTGAAGATAGTTGAGCCCGAAGGCGATGCCGGCTTCGATCTGCCCGCCCGGAATCGACTGCACCCCGGCCCGCAGGATTTCGGACATGTAGGCCCCGCTGTTGAGAGACAGGGCAAAGATGCCGGTCTGGTATTCCGTAAACCGAATGCCCAGGGAGGGCAGGCCGAAATAGAAAAAATAGAGCTGAACCAGAAGCGGGGTGGACCGGATCAGTTCGATATAGGCGACGGCCGGAGCGGACAGGAACTTTTTGCCGGAAATCCGCAACATGCAGGCGATGATGCCCACCAGCAGGGCCCCCGCCAGCCCGATGGCCGATATCCAGGCGGTGGCCCAGAGCCCCTGAAGGAAGAGGCCCATGTAATCCCAGATCACCCGAAAATTGAAAGCGCTCAGCATGGGGAGTTTTCAGGACCTGCCGGTGAGTTCGGTGGACACGTACGCCGCGCGGCACGGCGTCCGTTCGCGGGAATTTTTCAAACTAGTGGTCTTCTTTCCACTTCATGGATTCGACCCAGTAGTTGATGTTTTCTTCGTATCGACCGTCTTCCTTGATCCAGGTAAAAAAGAGATTGATCCATTCCTTCAGGTGCTGATCCTCGGGTCGCACCGCAAAGGCCAGGGGTTGGGCCGACATTTTCACATCCAGAATCTTGATGCTGTCGGGCGGGAAGCTCGCCAACTGGCCGCGCACCGCCGATTTGTCATTGACCCCGATGTCGGCATGGTCTTGAAGGACGGCGTTGATCAGAAGCGGTCCGCCGCCTTTGTAAGTCTTCTGTTTGGCTTTGGGCAGATACCGGTCGGCGTCGGCCACACCGGTGGAGCCCAGCAGCAGGGCGACCGTCACATCCTTGTTGTTGCAGTCTTCAATGGTCTCATATGGGGCGTCCTTTTTGGTGAAGATGATCGTCCCCGACTCATAGAAGGGTTCGGTAAAAGAAACCTTGAGCGCCCGCTTGAGGTTGGCGGTCATGTCGGCGGCCAGGACATCGGCTTTGCCCGAAAGCAGGGCCGGAATCAAGCCGTCCCAGTCGAAATCGAGGAATTTGATCTTGACCCCCATCTCCTCGGCCATCAACCGGCAAAATTCCACGGAACTGCCGGTCCGCTCTCCGTTTTTATCGATGAAGCTGAAAGGAGGGCCCTGGGTCTGCACCGCCACCCGCAGTTCACCGCGTTGAATAATCTCCTCCAGGGTGGATGCCCAGGCTGCGCATGCCAGGGCAAACACGAAAAACAAGGAAAGGATGATGGAAAGGGTTCTGTGCCGTAGCTTCATAAAACCTCCTTCTGAAATGGGTCTACCGCAAATGGCCGCCGGAAAACCGACGTTCGAGCTCATTTTCCGCGCCGTCTCAATCCTACTTTCATAATCCGCGTGCCGCTTCGGAATCCCCGAAAACGGAACATTCAAGGGGTATACGCACGGGAAGAAAGTGTCAAGAGATGAAATGAGGATCGATTAATGATTCCGCAGTACGTCGATCAGCTCATCCTTGTTCATTTTGGATCGGCCTTCGATCCCGACCTCTTTGGCCTTGTGGCACAGGTCCGATCTGGACCAGTCTTCGTATTTGGGGGACTTCCCGCCTATTTTGCCTGTCTTTTTCCGGTTGCTGTTGGCGATGCAGGCCGTTTTTTCTTTGCTCATGCCCTGGTCCCGAAGGGCTTCATATTGTTCTTCGTCTTTGATGCTTGGATCTTTTATTTTTCGGCCGAAACCATCCCTGCCGGTTTTTGTATTCGTTGACCGCTGTTTGATCGTTCCAATGGGCCGGATTCATCAAAAGATCAGGTTGGGCTTCAATTCCCCCTTTTCTTTTTCCCGCCCTTCCTGATATAGTTGTTTCAATACCAATGCGGACGTCCTCCGCCAAAACCAGGCGATTCGAGTGAGCTACAAACGATTCGAAAAATGAGCCTCAATTCCCAGCCACCGCCATCGAACATACCCCACGATCAGAATTTCAAAAACCTGATCCTGGATTACCCGATTCCTGCGCTCCGGTTTTTCGCCGGCCCCGAAGCGGAAGGGATCACCTCGGAAGCCCGTATTACCCCGGTCCGCCAAGAGCAGTTGAAGGAGCGGCTCGGAGAACGGTTTCGAGAGCTGGACATCCCCCTGCTGGTGGAATGGCCCGACGGCCGCCGCGCCGCCATTCTGTTCGTCATCGAGGAGGAGACCGATCCCGGTCGTTTTTCCATTCATCGACTGGCGCACTACTGCCTCGATCTCGTCGAACTGCTGAATACGAATCGGGTAGTGCCGGTGGTGATCTTCCTTCGGCCGGGGTCCTTTCCCGCAGAACTGCGGCTGGGCGGTGATCGCAACGATTATCTCATCTTCCGCTTCATTCCCTGCGACCTGGGCCGCATCCCGGCGATGATGCACCTGGACAGCCGCAACATCGTCGCTCGTTTGAATCTGCCCAATATGGCCCACGCGGAAGATCAGCGCATCGAAGTCTATGCCAAAGCCCAGGAAGGTCTGGTCGCCTTGGAAAAAGATATGGATAAACGCAAAAAATACGTCGATTTTATCGACATGTACGCGGACTTGAGCGATGATGAAATTGTCCGGTATCAGGCGGACTGGCTGTCATCGAGTCAGGCTAAGGAGGAAATGATGGGCCTAAGAAAGACTTTCATGGAGGAAGGATTAGAGTTAGGAAGAAAGGAAGGGCTAATGAAGGCCATCAAGATAGGCTTGACGCTGAAATTCGGCAAAAATAGTCTGGATCTTCTTAATACTATTTCCCAAATTGAAGATGTCGATCAATTAGATGCATTGAGTGACAAAATTCTGACGGTCGAAAATTTTTCAGAACTTCAGCATTATATTCAATCCATGCCATCCAAAGGTTCATGGACGCATTGAGTATACTCATACACCAGATTCAATCCACATCAAAATACATCCTGGAATGTATTCGATCAAAATGGATAATATCAGGTGAAGGCCGCCGGAAGATCAACAGCCTCCCCCGGCGGCCGAGATTGAAATACTCTGGTTGGACTTACCACCCCAAAGTCAGATAATCGTGCATCGAATCGGCGGCGATTCGACCGGCGCCCATGGCGAGAATGACGGTGGCGGCGCCGGTAACAATGTCGCCCCCGGCCCAGACACCCTTTTTGGTGGTTTTACCGGTCTTGGGATCGGCCACGATGTAGCCCCACTGATTGAGTTCCATCTCCGAATTGGACTGGGTCAGCAGCGGATTGGCGCCGGAGCCCACCGCCACGATCACCAGATCGCAGTCCAAGCGGTATTCAGACCCTTCCACCGGCACCGGTTTTCGCCGGCCCGAGGCATCGGGTTCGCCCAGCTCCATCTTGAGGCATTCCATACCCACCAGACGCCCCTTTTCATCTCCGATAAACCGGGTGGGGTTGGTCAGCAGATGAAACTCGATTCCCTCTTCTTCCGCATGATGCACCTCGGCGACCCGGGCCGGCATCTCCTCCCGGGAGCGCCGGTAGACGATTTTGGAGCTGTCCGCGCCCAGGCGCATGGCGGTTCGGGCCGCGTCCATGGCCACATTTCCGCCCCCGAGAACCACCACGTTCTTTCCCATCGGAATGGGGGTATCCACCCGGGGATAGAGGTAGGCCTTCATCAGGTTGGCCCGGGTGAGGTACTCATTGGCCGAGAGGATGCCGACCAGGTTTTCCCCGGGGATATTCAAAAACCGGGGCAACCCGGCCCCGACCCCGACGAAGATCACATCATATCCCTGCTCGAACAGTTCATCCAGACTGACCGTCCGGCCCACCACCATATTGGTCTCGACCTTGACCCCCAACCGCTCCAGAAAATTCACCTCCTGGGCCACGATATCCTTGGGCAGCCGAAACTCGGGAATCCCATAGACCAAGACCCCCCCCGGCTTGTGAAAGGCCTCCATCACACTGACCTCATGGCCCTTGACGATCAGGTCGCCGGCCACCGTGAGGCCGGCCGGCCCCGAGCCCACCACCGCCACCTTTTTGCCGGTGGGCGGCTGTTTGGGCGGCAATTCGCCGGTGCCGTGCTCCCGTTCATAATCGGCGGCAAACCGCTCCAGGTGTCCGATGGCCACGGCTTCGCCTTTTTTGGCCAGAACGCACTTGCCCTCGCACTGAATCTCCTGGGGGCAGACCCGGCCGCAGACCGCCGGCAGACTGTTCTTTCCCCAGAGGTTCCGGATGGCCCCCTTGAAATCCCCGTCTCTGATGAGCCCGATGAATCCGGGGATATCCACACTCACGGGGCATCCGTCGACACACCCGGGGTTTTTGCACTGAAGACACCGCGTCGCCTCTTCCATGGCCGTTTCCGGGCTGTACCCTTCGGGCACCTCCTTGAAGTTCCGGCGCCGGACCTCCGGGGCCTGCTCCGGCATGGGCTGCCGGGGAATCGCTCTTTTTTTGGTCTTTTCCGCCATTTCATCCTCCGAAATAATCGCCATTGGGTCATCTCCCCACGGACTCCGTCCGGAGGAGTTGTCGATGGTATTGAATTATGCCTGTTCCATCAGGCAGAAATCATTGTAACACTTCTGCTCATCTTCGCAGTAAGCCTGCAACCGCATCATCAACTCGTCATAGTCGACCTGGTGTCCGTCGAATTCCGGCCCGTCCACACAGGCGAATTTGGTTTCGCCGCCCACACTCACCCGGCACCCGCCGCACATGCCGGTGCCGTCCACCATAATCGGGTTCAGACTGACCAGCGTCGGCACCTTGTACTCGGCAGTCATTTTGGAGACAAACTTCATCATCGGCACCGGACCGATGGCCACCGCCTGATCGACCTTTTCGTTCTCCAGTACCTCTTTCAGAACCTCGGTGACGAACCCTTTGCGGCCGTAGGAACCGTCATCGGTGCAGATCTTGAGTTCGTGAGAGGCCTGTTTCATGCGGTCTTCCAGAATAAGCAGATCCTTGTTGCGAGCCCCGATGATGGCGATCACACGGTTGCCGGCTTCCTTCAGAGCGCGGGTGATGGGGTGCAGGACCGCGATACCGGTTCCGCCGCCCACACAGACCACGGTGCCGACCTTTTCGATATGGGTGGGCTTGCCGAGGGGACCGATCACATCCTGATATCCCTCTCCCTCCTTGAGGCTTTTGAAGACGGCCGTGGATTTGCCCACCACCATGTAAATTACGGTGAGCGTGCCCTTATTTGGATCGGTTTCCGCCATGGTCAGAGGGATTCGCTCCCCTTCTTCGTTGGCCTTCAGGATTACGAATTGGCCCGGCTTTGCCTTGTTTGCAATGAGCGGCGCCTCGATTTCATTCAATACCACCGTTCCGCCCGCCATTTCTTCTCGTTTCACGATTTTAAACATGGTATTCCTCCAAACATTTGGAATTGCAACAGGCCTCGAAAAAAACAAAAGCCCATTGAAGAGAGTTCATTTCAAAATATAGGCAAAAATAGCAATTCATATGCCAAAAATAAACACTTCAAAAAAATAAATTACCCAAAGGACCTTTGCGCTTCACGCGATTCCGCCATAATCCCCGGATACGCTTCCAAAAAGGTTGATCTCACGCCCTGCCGGTGCTACATGAAATATAAATGAATGAAGGGATTTGCACTTTGTTTCGTAGCCGATCGGTTTGGGAAACCGGGAGCCGCTATGACCCTGAATGGGTAATTTTGACCCGTTCGAATCAACCTGTTGCATCGCTTTCCGCCAACTACTTTCTCGATTCACAAACTTTTATTCCACAGGACAGAATGTTATGCGATTGTTTGACAGCCATTGCCATTTGAATGATGCCGCTTATGCCGGTGATATCGATAAAATACTGGCTCGGATGACCGCAGCCGGGGTGGATGCCGCCATGATCGTGGGCATCACCCCCGAAAATTCCAAGACCGCCGCAGCCCTGGCCGAAGGCCGCCCCGGTTTTTACGCCTCGGTGGGGGTTCATCCCCATGATGCGGCCTCCTGCACCGAATCCGGACTGGCGACCCTTCGGGAACTGGCGACCCGGTATCCCGAAATCCGGGCCTGGGGAGAGACCGGCCTCGATTTCAACCGGATGTTCTCCCCCCGTGAGGACCAGGAAAAATGGCTGATTCGGCAGATCGAAACGGCGGTGGAATTGAACCTGCCCCTGATCTTTCATGAACGGGACAGCGGGGGCCGTTTTCTGGAAATCCTGAAAACACACCTGCCGAACGGCTATCCCGGGGTGGTCCATTGCTTCAGCGGCACCGACTCGGAACTGGACGCCTACCTCGCCCGGGGGCTGTATATCGGGATCACCGGGATCCTGACCGTCAAAAGCCGGGGCGCCGAACTGCGCCGGCAGGTGGGTCTGATTCCGGAAGATCGCCTGGTGGTGGAAACCGACGCGCCGTATCTGACCCCAACCCCGGAGCGGAACAAATACCGCCGCAATGAACCGGCCTTCGTCAAAACCACCCTTCTCAAACTGGCGGAGGTGCGCCGAACCGATCCCGAAGCGTTGGCCGAAACGGTCTGGGCCAATACCTGCCGTCTTTTCAATCTCTGAAGGAGGAATCCCCGGTGCGTTCAGAAGATCACGCCATCCCTGCGATCTTCAAACCGTTTCGACCGCACGTGGCTGTAGCCATCAGCCGCAAATCCGACGGCGCCTGCATTCAGGCCGAACCCGGCTTTGAGCAGATCACCGGTTTCACCCGAGAGGAGATTATCAGCCAGACTTCCCGGGAGCCGGGGTTTGTCACCCTTGAACAGCGGCAGGCCCCGGTGGCCGATATCGACAGAAAAGGCCACCTGCGAAGCTATGAGCTTCGATTCCGCAATAAGACCGGTGAAACCTGCTATGTTCTCTTGCCCAGCGGGCTTTGAAGAAGAGATTGCAGGCTACATTCAGCGGGGCCGCACCGATCCGGCTTTCGTCAAACAGATGCTGAACGGATTCATGGAAGACGTCCCCCGGAAACCGGCTCAGCTGGATGCGGCCCCGGCCGAAAACGACACCGAGTCGGCGGCTCGCACGGCACACAGTCTTTGCGGATTGGTCGGGGTCATGGAACTTCGATCACTGGTGGCGGATTTTCGCATCCTGAAGCAGCTCCTGCGCGAAGGCAATCCGCCGGCAGGAAAGCGTCGGTGCGAAAACGCGAAGGCCCTGCCGAGGGCGGTGAGCGCCCACATTCAGAGCCTTCCGTTGATGCAATCTGAAGCGCTTTCGAAAAATTAGCCGACGGATCATCCGGATCGGCGGCTATACCTCGTCGTCGATATCCATGGATTCGTCATCGACGATTTTCAGACTGGAATTGGAACCGATATTGCCGATGTCGTTGTCGTCGAAATCTTCGTCCATGTTTTCTTCGTCTTCCAGCAGATCATCCAGATCGGATTCCTCATCCTCCATGATATTGGTGAGGACATCGGTCTGTTGTTCCTCCCGGGTCAGAAACTCAAGGTCGTCGAAAATAAGCTCCGCATTGGTCTTTTCCCCCTGCCCCGACACTTCCACAATGGATGCGGCAATCCTTTCTACGTAGTAGCCCGGCGGGTACATATTTTTGGTTCTCAGCACATTCATCAGGGCCTGGGGGCCGTTCTTGATCGCCTCCTCCACATCGGCCTGGGCATAGGTCTGTTCACATAAAAGGGACATCATGTCCTTGTCCAGCTCGGCGTGCTCCCGGATTATGAGCTGGTTTTTTTCATCATCACGCAGGATTTCATATTTTTGCTTCATAAAAAATCATTCTCCTGAAAAAGTCGTATCGGGTCGAATCCGCCATGGTCTCCGTGCCGAAAGGGATGGTCGTCCTTTTCGAAGGGCATGGGAAACCATAAAACCGGTGGATTGTCAATCATTCCCTTTATGCTGCTATTGTAAAGCTGGAATTGTAATTCCCAAACTGAAAGATTACAAGTATAAAATATCGACTTCTGCATCTCCGCCGGCTTTCTCCAAGGGTTGTGCCGGGTGTACGGTTCGAAATTTTTTTCCCGGAAAAACCGACAAAAAGGATTGACCTCCAATCCATTCGGTGATAGGAATATCGATCTTACATCGGGAGGGATGGCCGAGTGGTTGAAGGCGGCGGTCTTGAAAACCGTTGAGTGTCAAAGCTCCGTGGGTTCGAATCCTACTCCCTCCGCCAGATATACCACACCATTTTCGGAGAGATGGCCGAGTCGGCTGAAGGCGCTCGCCTGCTAAGCGAGTATGGGGGGAAACTTCCATCGAGGGTTCGAATCCCTCTCTCTCCGCCATTTCAAATACTTGGTACGATCGGAACATTCGATCGCCCTTTTTTGTTTTTTCGAGCGGACAGGAAAACGGACAGGATTTTTTTTGAAGAGCCTATGACCGAACCTCCTGAGACACTATTTCCCGCTTCTCATAAAAATAATTCGGCGTCACCTTCAGCGCTTAGGCCAGCCGCCCGATAATATCCGCGCGGGGGTAAGACTTTTTCCGTGTAAGTTGAATAGGTTTTCTTTTTTCAGGATTCCTGCATGGATCAAAGCTTCACGCTTACACACTTTCCATCTCCTTAAATTCCCTTTTTTCTTCGCTGTAGTTTTTCATTTTTTTGAAAATGCCTTGACTTGAGATGCTTATTGTCTCATTCGTTGAAAGGTTATTTTGTATATGGGTTGTTTCCCTTCACTCTATAAAAATGAACCGAAATATTCATCCTTCATTTTCTAAAACTTTTTTTTTGCGCTCCTTGCGAGGCGCTCTTTACCAAAATCCTCATTAACCCTGAGAGACCATCAGCATGAGCCGCAATGCCCTGGTTGTCGGAATTAATACCTAGCATCATCTCCAATCCCTCAAAACACCCTCCGGAGATGCCGAGGCTGTAGCGCAATCTCTGGAACGCTACGGCAAATTTCACGTCACCCGGCTTCATGCAGTCAAAGATGAAGTTAATTCATCCGGTCGGATGAGTCGCAAGATGCCGGTTTCACAGGAACAGCTGGAAGAAGCGCTGGTTCAATTTTTCAGACCGGAAGGACGCAACATTCCGGATACAGATCTGTTTTTTTTCTCCGGCCATGGATTGCGCCGGGATGCCATGGCTAATCAGGAAGGATACCTGGCCGTCAGCGAAGCCGATCGGAAAGAAAAGTGGGGTGTCTCCCTCCATGCGCTGCGCGGTCTGCTGGAAAAGAGCCCGGTGAAACAGCAGATCATCTGGCTGGACTGCTGCCATGCAGGGGAACTGCTCAATTTTGATGAAGCCAATCCCGGCAGTCGGGGTTCGGTGCGGGACCGGTGTTTCATTGCCGCCTCCCGGGAATATGAGGCGGCCTATGAAGAAACTTCCGGAAAACATGGCTTGCTTACGGCAGCCCTTCTGACAGCCCTTGATCCGGCCCGGGGAGGGGACATTACTAAAGCGTGTACCATATGACCTTGCGGTAGTTAGTGCAAGTAAACTTCATC
>CAZNLT010000143.1:2391-15428 GCA_964573705.1 uncultured Desulfobacterales bacterium | reverse complement strand
CAGCATATCCCGGCCTTTTCAGGAACTCAAGCAGGTTTGCCGGAAGGACACGGTCTTTCTACGGAAAGTGGAGTTGCGACGGCGAAGGGAGCTGTTGAAAGCTTCGCAGTGATTGGCATGGATATTACTTTCTTTGATATCTTGAACGGTGTCAGGATGGTCAGGACAGGACCTGATATTTGGGCCGCTTCCTGCCTCTTTTATGCGCTTGAGAGCCTTTGTTTTTGACTCGGACTTTGACTCCTTTCTGAAGAGTCTTGCGGGGGCGCCCCCTTTTGCCGTTTCGGATCAGCTCATGACAGATCTCGAACAAGATGTCTCCATATCGACGCTCCCCATCCGTGATCAAGGAGATGTCCTGTGTCTTGTTCACGAGTTTTCCCAGAAGCCTGAGAGCCTTTCTGAAGAGCCTGCGGTCTTTCCTGCGCACTCGAGTTGCTAAAGAAAGCGACTGGCCCTGTCCATAAGCACTATGGTCCAACCAAGGGATTCGTCCGGGGGTACATTCTTGTTAACCCGTATATAGACCTCATCGCCTTCGATGATGAGCTGCAGATAGGTGTGAAGCAGGGCATAGAGCAGCAAAGTTTGTTTCATTGCCGAAAAACGACGTTCCCAATTCAAAAGCGTATTTTTGGCCAGATTAAAGGTTCTGCATGTCGCATTCAGTCCCAACCCCTCGGTTCTGGCCTTGAGGACAGCCACTATGAGGCTCACAGGTTTCCTGATCCCCGCTATGAAAGTGTTGGCAGACGAAGAAAAGAACCCTTTACAGTTGGTGCAGCAGTAAATATCTTTGCGACCGTTGTGTTTAGTCTCATAAACAGTGTGTCGTTTAATTATTTGACACTGGCAAGAGGGACAGGTTATCGTGAAAAGAGCCATGAAGAAATTCCTCTAATTTAAATAGCTTATAATTAAGAGGATGTTCTTTATATGGTTTTTCTCTTGTTATCAAGCATTTATTATGATCCCATTCAACTGAACCAGCGCCGGATTTAGTAGAAAAACAAAAAAAATCGAACAGGAAAGTTGTTTCATATTCTCATAGGAGAAAGAAATGAACTTAGCAGATATAAAAAAAATGAGTACGGTCGAACGATTAAAAGCTATGGAGGCGCTCTGGGATTCTCTTTTATATGAAAACGAGGAAATAGAAAGCCCGGAATGGCATGAAAAAATAATCGAAAAACGAAAAGCAAAAATTAAAAGCGGCAAAGCGAAATTTATCAGCTTGTCGGAGTTGAAAGCGAACCGAAATCAATGAAGATCAATGACGTCTTTCTTTTGGAAGAAGCCGTTGATGATATGGAGGAAGGAAAAGCTTTTTATAACCTCAGAGAATCCGGGGTCGGCGAATATTTTTGGGATTCATTGATTTCCGATATTGAATCATTGATCATTCATGCCGGAATTCATAAGAAGAAATTCGGATTGTATCAAATGTTTGCAAAACGATTCCCATATACCATTTATTACGAAATCGTAAACAATCTTGCTTATGTCGTCGCCGTATTACACATGCGCCGAGATCCAGCATGGATTGTCGAGCAAATAGGAAATGGGCGCTAACCCGCCAGTCCACCGGCAAGGTTGGCAGGCACTTACACAATGAGGTAACAATATGGAAGAAAAATCTATTTACCGTCCGACAGTTGTAAGAACAAGTCGTGGATTGTCCATTGCAGGTACACGTATCACACTTTATCAGATAATGGATTATGTCAGAGCAAACGAACCTCCCGAAGTTATAAGGGATCATTTTCGCCTGACCATCAAGCAAACAGATGATGTCTTGAGATATATCAAAAAACATCATGACGAGGTTGAGAAGGAATATTTAAAAATTGTGGCTCAATCCGAAGAAAACAGGCGATATTGGTATCAACGTAACAAAAAGCGATTCGATGAAATTGCAAAAAATCCCCGTAATCCGGAATACAAAAAAGTATGGGATAAAATAGATGAACTGAAAGAAAATATTACATGATAACCATACTGGTTGATCATAACATGGAAGGTCAAGCAGTGTGGTTATGGGATATGCTTGTAAAAATTGAATTGCCTGATATCATTGACTTAAAAATGGTTATGTTCGCTGATATCGGTTTGCTTGAAAATAGCAATGACAGAGTGGTTTGGCGATTTGCTCAGAAAAATCGTATGATTTTGCTGACGGACAACAGGAGTGATAACGAGGAAGATTCTTTAGAACAGACAATACGTGAAGAGAACAGCTTTGACTCTCTACCGGTTCTTACAATCGGTTGTTTGGACAGAATGAAAGAAAGCTACTATCGCCTGAAATGTGCGGAACATATAGCTGAAATAGTTCTTGACCTGAAAAATTATATAGGTACCGGCCGTATTTTCATTCCATAATCGTACATTTGTTTCAGTATGATTGTAGGCCAAGATGAAAAAATATATCGATTTGCAGCTATCCAACCAACCTGCCAACCAATCACTCCATCAGACGGCGCGGGCTTCCGCTTCGCTCCACCAACGCCGTGCGATGAATTCGTCATTCTCTTTTCGGACAACAGCCCCGACTTCAAGGCGCGGTGCATGGATGAATCCAGCGTTAAAGCAGGCGACGGACAATTCCCTGGCCACCCGAACCGCGGTGTGAATAAAGGGATGGCCTCAAACCAGGAATTTTAGAACATCAGGATATGCGAAAAAAAGCGGAAAAAAAGATCAGACAAGCGGTGGACCAGCTCGAGAGTCGCGAAAACCATCGACTGGATCAGGTCCGGGCCAAAGCCGGGCTTCATCCCAAGGTATTCGACAAGACCATTCTGGACATGGAGCGGGTGGGCACCATCGAACTCTCCACCGGCAATCTCGAGGGGCTGAGCCGGGCCGAAATCGGGGCCCTGGTTCGAAGAGGCGAGACCGTTTACGTCACCTTCAGCTTTACCGAAACCGGTAAGCAGTACGAGATGACGCCGGAGTATGAACCCCGCTTTCCGAGCGAGCCGGAAACGGATTCCCATCCGGGGGCGCATGCAGGTGAAGGATCGCCGGGCTATGAAACCCGGGTGGTCATTTTACAGGGGCTGCTTCACGGCGAATGGGAGTTGTTTTCGGAACTCTGCCGAACCACCGAGAACAAAGGCGTGGAAGAAAAACTCGAGGAACTGATTCGCCAATATATCCGGGGCTGACAATACCGAAACCAGGAGGTCAATAGGCGGCGCGGTCAACCTTCTGATTCATTTTTACCCGCTCCTCACTGGGGACCTGCTCCATTTCATCCATGATCAACTTCTTGAGCAGGTCGTCGAATTTCATGTGAATGGAATAATCACTGAAAAGATGATTGATGACCCCGGATATTTCCCCGACCTTTTCGATCTCCATTCCGTGTTTACCCACCGGCACCTTGAATCTAACCCGCATTTTGCGACCCAGCAGCATGAGCGCATTTCTGGGATTTGCGGTTTTAATAAAAAAAGAGACGCCGCCGAGGGAAATATCCGACAACTCCCCTCGAAAAGCCTTCCCGATGGGGTTTCCCGACCGATTCAGAACCTGAAAGGAGATGGGCCCGGTGAGTTTGAGACGTCTGTATTCCCGGCGGTTGATCCCCTTTTCGTGGAGCAGATCGGCCTCCCGCTTCTGCTTATCGCAAAACACTTCCAACTTGCCGGCCAAAGCCGGTTCCTCCTCTTTCCATCTCAGGAAGGTCTCTTTTTCGAGGTAATTGGCATTCACCCGGGTGTTGGAAATCAGGGAGGTGGTGCTGACGGTGATGGTAAAAAAAGTATTGTACCCGGCTATAGACCCGGAACTGAGGGATTTTACCAGTTTTTCGGTATCATTTTTCCGGTATACCAGCTTGAGCTGCCCGCTGTTGATGAAATAGAGGCGATCGTTTTTATCTCCCTGCCGGAATAGGGCCTCATCAGGCTCGAATTTGGCTTTCTTGAGACCGAAGTAGAGGGTGTTCGCCTCTTCGGTGGACAGGTTGTCGTAGAGATCCGCCCAGATTTCCATGTGATCCTTATCGACGGCTTCGCTTTTTTCTTCCTCGATAATCTCCGCCGATTTGATGATTTCATGAAGGGCCATGGAATCGACATCGAAAAGTTTGTCCCGCAAGGTTTCGGCCTTGGCGAAATTTTTCTCTTTGGCGTGCTTTTCGATCAGTTTGAACAGCAACGCCACCGCCTCATCGGTCCGATCTTCCTGGACGTATTGATCGACAAGTTTTTCCTGGTTGGACAAATCATTCATCCCGCTATTTCTCCTTGCTTGATGGCCTGGGCGGTTCACATTTTCAAACCGAGAGCGCGTTCAACCACCATTCAGTGACTCTGGGTTTGACTTCCGGCGGTTCATATCCTATTTGCTTCTTGTTTAAAATTACCACTATCGGTTTCACAATTCAATTAGAATTTGGTTAAACCAGAAATAGCTTGAAATCAAATCCCACCCGCAGGGGACCGCCGCTTCGGTTTACCGATAATCCCCCACCAACGTAAAAGCCCCCCAATACCCCGGATGGGGATACCGGTTTTTCACGTGCAGCATGGCCCGGCGGAGGCTGTCGGCTTTGTCGAGGGTGACGTACTGCCGGTAGAAATGCTTGATCAGGATCGCCGTGGATACGTCGCTCACCCGCCAGAGGCTGGAAACGATGGTGTGGGTGCCCGCGTAGATGAAGGAGCGGTTGAGGCCGATCACGTCGTCGCCGGCCGTCACCTTTCCCAGCCCGGTCTGGCAGGCCGAGAGCACCACCATATCGGCATTGATTCGAAGACCGAAGACCTCCTCGGCTTCCAGATCGCCGTCCGCCTCCCCGCCGCGGGCCAGCTTGACGGCGGAAAACAGGGGATTGACCGGGTCGAATTCGCCGTGGACCGCCAGGTGAATAATGCCGAACCGGTCGATGTTTTCCACCACCCAGGCCTCGGTGGCTCTGGGTCCGGTCAGCAGGGTGATATTCGGAAAATTCCACCGAATGGTGGATACCTCATATTCCGCAAAGGGCAGTTCGAATGCCGGGTCCCGAAGGTCCGGATTTCCCACAGCCAGCACTTCCAGGTTCTTTTCCTCTTGGCGGCGGCTCAGGGTCACTTCCAGAATGCTGGCGCTGGGCAGATAAAAGAGCGGGTACTCATCAAGCAGATAGCCGGTGTCGTCGCTCAGGGTGGCGAAGGAGAGATGGTGCAGCGGTCCGTGAGGAATAATGCCCAGGGTGTTCGCCGATCCGACCTCGGGAAGCACCGGTGCCAGGAGCAGTTGATGAAATTTGCGCGAATAGGTCTCCAGAGGCTCCAGGTTCTGGGTCATGCGCCGGTACTCCAGGAGTTCCTCGCCGAGACGCTGCCGATCCGCCGGCATGCGCACCAGACGGATTCCCTCAGGGCGAATAACCCAGCAGAAAACCTCCTTCGGAAGCAAGTAGTAGGAAAGCAGGGCCACGCCCGGCTCGATCAACTTTACGACATCGCCGGCCTTGAGCGGCGTCACCGTCACCAGGGATGCCAGCCGGGGGTTTTTCGCCTGAATGTCGAGCAGGGTGCTGTCCAGCTCGAACCGCAGTTCTTTGAGGGTTTTTTCGGCCGTCTCCCGCTCTTCGGGGTTCCGGCTCTGGGCCGCCACCGCTTCATACACGGCGATGCGCGCCCGCAGGGCGGTCTGGCGGTCGTACAGTTCCTGGTCCCCGTTTCGGGTCAGTTTGAGTCGCTGATTGCCCAGAAGGTCGATGAAATTCCGGGACCGAGACCGCTCCGCCACTTCAAAGGCTTCGAGGGTCTTGCCCTCGTCGGCCAGCAGGTTCACCAGCATTTCATAAACCGCCATCTTGTTTTGAATGAAACTGTCCCGAAGCTGTTCGATCTTGATGTCGGCCCGCATCTTCTCGATCACATCCAGGGCCTGGTAGAGGAGCTCCCGCGCTGCATCGCGATCCTCCGAAAGGGCGCACCCGGCCAGCCCGAACAGGGACCGCCACCAGGTTTCCCGAAGATACATGGCCTTGGACAGGGCCAGGGCCTGCTCAAAGGATTCCCGAGCGGCCGCCGTGTCTCCCAGGGCCGCACGGGCCTCGCCGAGACCCAGCAGGGCTTTGGCCTGGTTGACCTGATCGCCGATGGCGGCGGCGATGTCCACGGCCCGCAGAAACAGCGGCAGCGCCTCCTCGGTGCGGTCCATCCGCATCAGGGTGAGGGCCTGGTTGCGCAGGTCATAGGCGATGGCCCACCGGGATTGCAGTTTTTCATCGATGGCCAGGGCCCGCGTGAAATGCTCCATGGCCAAGTCGAGCCGCCCCGCGTCCCGATGGATCAGACCCATGTTGTTCAAGGTGGTGGCCACTTCATCTTGTCGTTTCTGAAACGCCTCTGCCCGCTCCAGGGCCCCTTCCAGTTCATGAAGCGCCTTTTCGGGGTCCCCCAGGGTCCACCAGATCAGCCCGGCCGTGTTCATCGCCACGATCTGCATCAGTGGAAGATCGTGCTCCCGCGCCAAGACAAACGCCTCCCGCTGCAGGGTGAAGGCATCCTGATACCGCCCCTGGAACCAGGCGTTGTTAGCCTGCTCGATCCGGATTTTGGCGGCCAACTCCGGGGATGCCTCTGCCGCATCCAGAATTTCCAGCGCTTCGTCGTAACGGCGGTCCGCCGCAGAGAAGTCGCCCAGCAGACGGCAGCACCGGCCGATGTTGATCAGAGACTGGATCATCTTGCCGTCGTTTTCCATATTCCGGTAGAGTTCAAGGGCCTTTTCATAATTCTGAAGGGCCAGGGCGTATTGGCTGAGGCGAAGATCGTAAAGCCGGCCGATGTTGGTGTATTGGGCCGCCAGCAGTTCTCCCTTGTCCAGCGCGCGGCTCAGGGAGGCGGCTTCTTCGAACCGAACCAGGGCCCGGTCGTATTCCGTGGCATTTTCCAGCACCACGCCCAGCTCTTCCATGGCCGAGGCGATTTTCGGCCCCAGATCCAGTGCCGTCATCATTTCCACGGCTTGTTCCAGCACGGGCACGGCCGCGTCATAGGCCTCCATGTTGGCTCGAATCAGCCCCAGGCGCAGCAGGGCTTCGGCGTGCATTTCCGAATCGGGCTGCATGTTTTCCGCCAGTTCCGCCAGCATCTGCGCATAGTGGAGAGACCTTTCCAGGTCCCCGGCCTTAAACGCCGCCTCCCTGGAAAACTCGTAAAGAGGGCCGAGATATTGGGCGAAGGCGTCCACCTCCTCGGCGATCTCGACGGCATTCTCGAACAGGGCCAGAGCACGGCCGGGATCTCCGCCGGCAAAAGCGTTCCGGCCGGTCTGAACATAGCGGGTGAAATGATCGGCGGCAAAGGCCGCGGCTTCTTCGGGTGTCATGCCCCGGTCGCCCATGAGCAGGGCATCGACACCCCGAGTCGCACGAACCGAATCCAGGGATGCCAGGGCGGATTTCCGGGCGTAGCCGTCGAGAAAGGCTTGGGTCCAGTCCGCGCCCTGCTTTTCGGACAGAATCAGGCTGGGGCACCCCAGCATGGCGGCGGTCTGCCCCGTCAGATAGGCGTCATTCAAGCCGCTTTCGGGAAAAACCGCCAGGGAAAGGCCGGCGGCGGGCCCCAGCAGGCTCGACAAACGCACCCGTTGACCGGCATCGGTTTCCCAGGCGATGATCGGTTCCGGGAGTTGGCCGGCCCGGACCGGCACAGTGGCCGACGCACCGACACGCCCCGCCAGCAGCAGAGTATGGATGGATTTTAAGGCGGATGGATCCGGTACGGCCGAACCATCCAGGGCCAGCACCCGGCGCTTGAACGGTTTCCGGGCCGCCCGGGACCGGACGAAATGGGTGCCGCTCAGCACGGAGAGCCTGCGCAGCCGCTCCGGCAGCAGTTCGGGATGCTCATAGGCCACGTAGATCGTCCCTTGTTCCGGCACCGATACCGACTGCATGTCCGGCGAAACGGAGACCGAAATCTCCTCGGGTGTGATCCGGAACACCAGCACTTCCGATTGGCCGGGCGCCCGGAACAGCCGAAGCATTACGCCGTCCGGCCCCAAGGCTTCCATGACGCCGAAGGCTTCCGTCGGGGCGGGTCCGAAAAAGCCGATCAGATCCGGGCCCAGCCGATCGTCCTCGGAAAAGCGGATCTCCTCGAACAGTTCCCGATACCGCGCCGTCCAGGCAAAATAATCTTCGGATACCGCCGCTTCCCGGCCGTCCGCCACCGCTTCTTCCGCCGTCGACTCGGCCCGTGCCGCGATCCCCATCAGCAGCACCAGTTGCTCCAACCGGTCCCGGGAACCAGCCCATTGCAGCAGCTCCGAAAGCCGCTCCGCATTCACCCCGAAGCCCGAATCCATGACGGCCCGCTCTCGCGCCAGTTGCTCGGTCAGAAAGGTCTTCTCCTCCCCCTCGGCCGTCGGCAGCGATGCCTTGATCTCCCGAATGCGCGCCAGGACCGGATAGAGCCGGTCATAGACGGCGGTCCGGCCCGCCAGCCCGGTCAAGGGCGCCATACGGTGGAAGCGTTCGATTTCCGAAAGCCGTTCGGCCAGGTTGAAGGCGCCTTCGGCGTCTCCGGCCTTGGCCCGTTTCGTCACCATCGAGCCGAAGGCGGCCGGAATTTCCAGGGGTCCACACCCGGCGCGGGTCACCGGCGCCGCTTCGGCCATGTTCAGGGCCGCCGCCGTTTCTCCCAGTCCGGCAAGCGCTCGCCAGGAAAGTTCCGGCATAGCGCCGGCATCCGCCAATTGCCGCGCGGCTGTATAGTGTTTTCGGGCCGTTTCCTCATCGCCCCATGTCGCCGCCGTTTCGGCCAGATTGAGATGAAAAACGGCCGCCATCTCCATTCCGCGACGGGTGTCCGGGCCGCCGGCGGCGGTAACCAGTCGCAGACCGGTATTGAAATGCCCCCAGGCCCGTTGGTGAAACCGGACCCCGGCAACCATGGCTTCCAGATCACCGGTTTCCACGCCGGATGTCGCAGCGGCGGCGTAATACACCCCGATCCGGTTATGAAATCCGGCGGCGGCCAGGGGATCGGTATCGGCCAGGGCGCCGTCCACCAGGGCTTCGGCCAGTCGATCCGCCTTTTCCAGTCGCGCCGCCGCACCGGGAATGGGCGCGGCTTCGGAGGATGCGACCCGCAGCACATGGGCCATGTTAGAAACATTGAGGGCCGTGCTGAGGGGATTTTTCATCTCCAGGGTCATCCGGGCGGATTGTTCGAAGCGATCGAAGGCCTCGCCATGGCGTCTCCTGGCCAAGGCGAGATGTCCGGCCCGGTGATGGAGCAGCGACACCCCGAACCGGTCTTCTTCCGGAATCGCGCCGGGGTCGGGATATTCCGCCAGCTGGGCGGCCACCGCCCTTTCCGCCGGGGCGAGATTGCCCAGTTCAAGCTGAATCCGGTAAATGAAGGCCTCGGCCAGCCGCTTTTCCTGTTCCGCCGAAAAACCGTGGGTCGCCCGGCCGGCGTTGGTCTGATCCAGGGCCACCTGCATCTGAAGATGGAACAAGGCGCCGCCGGATTCTTTTTTCGGGGTCTTATCCTGCACGCCGTGGGTATCGACCAGCGTGATGACCTGCTGAAAATCGGACAGGGCCCGGTTCAGCATCTCGGTCCGATCATCTCCGAAAAGCGTGCCGGCGAGAGAATAGCGGTTGAACGCGATGGACCGGCGGTTCAGCGCCAGATTCCGATCCATCCCCAGCCGTTCGTTGAGGTCGTATGCCTTCTCGAAAGCATCCACCGCCGCCGCCCATTGGGAAGATTCCTGACGGGCCAGTCCGAGCCGGTCGAGCATTTCGGCCTTCAGGGTGGTCAACCGCTCCGGAAACGCCAGGGCTTCCCGCACCTGTTCGGCCATCCCCCTCAGGGTCCGTCGCAGGGTTTCCGAATCCATCCTGGAGTCTGGCTCCGGATTCGGCAGAGAACCGTGCAGGGAAATGACTGCGGAAAACCGGTTTTCCTGGAATTTCAGAAGGTCTGCCATGCCGGCGTGAAAGGCTTCCCATTCCGGGCCGGGCGGTCGGGCCGCCGCCCGGGCGAGCGCGGCCAGTTCGCGGGACCGGGCCGACTGTTCGGCGGCGATGGTTTCAGCGTCGGGTTTGAGGGCATCTATCTTCATGGCCGGGGTGATGATCCGGTCCAGAATGTACCGGTTGATTTTGTCCAGGGCGGCCACGGCCGATCGCGGATCGATGCGGTCCTCGATCAATTCCAGGGCCTTGGTATAAGCGGAAACCGCAGCCTCCGTTCCGCCGGCCTGGAAGGCCGCCATGCCGAGACGCCGGTAAAACAGCAGCTCCGTGTCGGAATGGGGAAACGGGACCTCCCGGTCGAGCCGCCGCATGTAATACTCCAGGGCGTCGCCGTATTGTTCCAGCAGAAAATGGATATTGCCGATGTTGAGAGCCAGATGAGCGGCGTTATCCGGATGGGTTGCGGCGTCGTTCAGAAACCAGGCCCGCTGGTAGGCGGCCAGGGCCGACGGCAGCAGCCCCTCGCGGCCATACACCGTCTCCAGAACCTCCTGCACGTACCCGAGGGTCTGATGGAAATAGACGACCCGGCCGTCCGCCCGAATGGCCTCCATGAGCAGGGACCGCGATCGGTCGAGGGCCTCGGCGGTTTCCCGATAGGTAAGGGTCAGGGCCGTGCCGTAAAGGGCGACGGAATCATGGGGATCGGCTTTCAGCCGTGCTTCGTACATGGCCAGCACACGCGGGATTTCCCTCAAGGCGGCGGCGCATCGGATATACCCCCGGTGGGCCTCGATAATGGTGTCGTCGTAATCCATGAGCGACTTGAACCGGCTCATGGCCGCCGGCACTTCCCCCAGACTCAGCAGGTACTCTCCGGCGGCCACGGATTTCCGGATATAGCCGTCTCGCGCCAGCTGAAATATTCGGTCATTCCGGCCCCGGGTCCCGATTTCGGTCTGGTAGAGATCCAGGGCTTCCCGGAACCGCTCCTCCCGGTAGAGGATTTCCGCCAGGGCGAGCCGGGCCGCCGCCGTCTGGGTGGTCACCTCCGGAAAGGTATCGAGCACCTGCCGGTAGGCGCTCTTGGCTTGGGCCCATTCATCGGCCCTGTAATAGGTGTCGCCCACCCGGTTGAGGGCGCCCATGGCCAGCACCGGTAACGATTCCCGGTTGTCCTCGAAAATCTTCCGAAGAATCCGCACCCGTTCGGAAAGCGCTTCGGCCCCTGGCCCGCGAACCGCCGCATCCAGGATTCGTTCCACAGCCGTGTCGGCCCATTGCCGGACATCGCCGTATTGCCGGATCACGGCCGCATAGGCCGGAATGACGTTTTCGGAGGATCCCAGGGCGGCGTAGATATCGGCTTTCAAGAGCATGGCTTCGGCCACCTGGTCCCGCTCACTGCCGGAATCGGTGATGACGCCTTCCAGAATCTCGACCGTTTTCATGAGCAGGTCCGCGTCGCCGGCCTGGGCCATGATCAGCCGGGCCGCAGCGATGCGGCCGTGGGACCGCACCGGGCCGGTACCCTCGGTGACCAGCCGGTCCGCAGCGGCCATGACAATCTTCCGCCGTTCCGCTTTTGCCACGGTTTCGGTCGCTTGGCGGCGCACCCGGATCACCGTCAGATCGATGCGGGCCAGATCGGCTTCCGGATGAACAGCCGGATACTTTTCCGCTACCCTCGTCAGGACCCTTTCGGCGGCCGGATCGTCGCCAAGCTCGATGTGGATACGGCCGATGCCGTAAAGGGCTTGCCCGGCGGTTCGGGGATCGTCGGACGCGTTTTCAAGCACCCGGTAACGGGCCAGCAGGCTTACATAGGGGTCCGGCACCACCCGGCCGTCCAGGGTATCGGCCAGGGCCTTCTGGTCCGCCGTCCGCTTCAGATCGGGAATTTCGCCGCCCGCCGGCAAACGCCACAGTTGGGTGCCTTTCCCCCGGTCCGACAGAAAAAAGAGGCGGCCGCCGCCCTGATCCGGCGCGAATGCCGACTGTCGGGGCGATGTCAGAGGAATGACCGGCGCATCCACCGGTGCGGCGGCGGCCATGCGGCAGATCACGGCATTGTCCCGGTTGTCGAGGGCGCCGTCGCCGTTCGTATCATACCCGATTCTGGCAAAGTAAAGATACTCGCCGTCCGGAGACCAGGCGGGCGCAAAATCGAAGACGGGCCCCCGCGTCAGAGCGGTCGCCGAATGAGTCGCCGGGTCATACACCCGGATATCACCGCCGGAATCCTCCTGAAAGGAAACGAAGGCCACCCGGCCGTCCCGGGGCGACACCGCCGGCTCAGAGGCGTCGCCCCCGGTCTTCAATACTTCCGGGTTGCCGGAACCGCTGTCCAGTTGAATCACCCCCAGACGCCGGGCCCCGAGTCCCTCGGAAAAATGATAATACAATTTCTTTCCATCCGCGGAAAAGCAGGGGCCCCCGTCTTCGGTCTCCCGCCCGGTCAACCGCCTGGGACGCGCATCGGGCCGGCTCAGATCCAGAAGAAAGATGTCGCCCTTGATGTCGTCGGTGGTGCCCACGTAGGCCAGATACCGGCCGTCCGGCGACAGGGCCGGGGCGAGTTCGTCGAAGGCATCCTCGGTGAGCCGTCGGGGCAGCTCGGGCATGGCGCTGTCCAGCGATATGCGCCAGAGATCGGCGCCGCCTTCGGGACCCGACGCATAGACCGCCCACTTGCCGTCGCGGGAGACGGCCGCGGCCCGGACCGGGGTGTTTTCAGCCGTGATCTGTTCGGGTAGGAAAACGGTTTCGGATGGGGTCGGTTCGGCGGCGACAGCGGAAGCGGTCCCGGAAACGACAATTAGAAAGGTGATTAGAGCGACGGCGATCCATCTCTTTTTTCGGCCTTGAGCACCGTTCCGGCCACCGCAGGGTATTTTTTCCGGCCCGGCAAGAACTCGCATCCGCTCAAACAGCTTCCCGGCCCGGAAAAAATACCCTGCGGTGGCCTCCTCTATTAGCCAGGCCTGGCTGAAACGATGATCAAAGCCCTTTTTTCGAATCACTTTTCACCTCCCCGGTTATTCTTTGGTGATCCAGGCGCCGTCTTCCTGCTGGACTTTTTCACCCGGCAGGG
>CAZNLT010000143.1:0-2291 GCA_964573705.1 uncultured Desulfobacterales bacterium | reverse complement strand
TATTCTTTGGTGATCCAGGCGCCGTCTTCCTGCTGGACTTTTTCACCCGGCAGGGCGCTTTCGGCATTGAGTCGTGCGAAGACCCGCCGGACCTCCGGCAAATTCGCTTCGGTGAGGGTGTCGTTCATGTCGATGACGCGCCGCATCACCACCTGACGGGCCTCGTTGACCTGGGTGACGATGGTCTCGAATTCCGGCTGGGAGAAGCGCTCGGCAAACGCCTTCAACTCCCCCTCGGCCAGGGAGGGATCGACCTGAAACGGCGTCAGCAGCCCCTGGTTGTTTTCGCCGACCCAGCCCAGGGTTTTGAATGCCTGAATGTCGTCGGCATGAAAGGCCTGAATCTGCATGGCCGCTACCGCATCCTTGTGTTCCCGGCTCCTGGGCGGGGCCTTGCGCAGATTGCCTTCGGGGTCGACCCCGCGCACCGAGGCCGCCAGCAGCATGTCCGTATCCAGGGCGTTGTAGGCGCCGAGCACCTGGTTTTCCAGGGAGGTTCGCTCGCTCACCACCTCCACGTCCACTTTGGCCAGGGTGCAGGCATTGAGCATGGACAGTACAATCGCGAGGGCGACGGCGACAGGTCGGCGTTTCATCGCTTTTCTCCTATGTTGATGTTCCCGTTTTGATCCACCCGAATCCGGTCCGCGGCCATGCCTTCAAGAATACGAATCACCGGTTTCAGGGGGGCCAGGTCGCGTCCGTATGCGGACAGGCCCGGCAGATGGGTCAGATTGAGGCGGTTCAGGGTGGGGATGGCGAGGTGAGCGCCTTTGACACTCACCTCGCCGCTGAGGGAAAGGCCGCCGTTGGCCATGTTCACCCGAATCCACCGGGGCGTTCCCGTCCGCAACAGGCGACGTTGGGAAACGATGGTTTCATTGCTTTCGTACGGATCGAGCGCGTAGAGGAAACGATCCAGGGCGCGGGAGCCGATCTTGCTGAAATGGATATCTGCCGACAATTTCCGAAGCAACAGATGGATATCCGTGGACAGGGGGACGCGCACCCGGAAGCGTCCGTTGACCTCCCGGTCGGCGTCTCCAGATCGCGCGTCCGGCGGCAGCAGGGTGTCCGGATCAACACCGGTGAACGCCACGCCCGCGTCCAGGGCGATGCCGTCCTCGGACCGGAAGAAAGCCGCGGCGCCCATCACCGTGCCGCCCAGCAGGTCGGCCTGAAAGGGTTCCAGGACCGGCAGCCCTCCGTTCAGCACGAAGGTCGCAGCGCCTTGCGAAACCTCAAAGGGAACGGGACCGGCCAGAATCCGCGCCGCATTGAAGGACACGGTGGGGCGCACCGAGAGGCGCTTGCGCAGAAAGGCCGGTATGCCGTCGCTGTCCATCCCCTGGTAGGGAGAGGTCAGAACCGCTGCGGAGAGCGGGGCGGATCGGCGGCGGGACGAATCGCCCGAAACGATGGCATAGGTCTTTTGAAGGTTCAGATCCACGGTCATGCCGCTCACCTCGGCGAGCTGCTTCACGGCCACATCCAATGTTTCGCTTCGGACCCGGCAAGCGCCCCGGACCCGCTTGTCAGCCTCCAGGTCCAGTTCCAGCCCGCAGGCCAGCCCGCCCTTCACCGCCACGTCGGGCGTCAGTTGCGGCAGTTGCTTGGAATCTAAGGAGGCCCGGATTCTGCCGCTCAGTTTCGGCCAGCCCGCCGTCATGGGCGAAGACCGCAGCATTCGTTCCAGCCCGCTCAGGGAAATCTCCAGGGATTCCTCCAGATTGAGCAAAGGAATCGCCATCTTCTGGGTGAGCCGGAGCGACCGGAACCCCTCGTGGGCGCCATCCACCGAGACCGTCATGGCCAGGGGTTTCTCAACCGGGGCGAGGTTCCGGATACCGGCCAGTTGAAGACCTCCGGCGAATTTCCCCTGCCCGGTCTTCCGTTCGAACCGATAGCGGAACGGCTCCGGCGTATCGATCCGGTCCACGGCGAGGTCGGGCGCGCCGGGCCGTTCCATGCCGAGGGCGAAGCGATCCATGGCGACGCCCACGTCCAGGACATCCACAAAGGGCAGGTCCTTTTCCGCATCGAATCGCGGGGATGTGCGCAGGGCCTCAATTTCAGCCCCATCGGGCACCCGGCCGGAAAAAGACCAGTCCAGGGCCGCGGCGCCGCTCACCTTCACGCCCGGCGGCAGCAGTTTCCGCAGCCCCTCGGGCAGTCGGCCGGCGTCCATGCGGGCCTTGCCCCGGGTGCCGAGAAACCCGGCCCCCGACCTTTTGGCGTCGATCCCCGCTTCCACGGTGAGAAAGGGCGCCACATCGGCCGACAGGCGGACC
>CAZNLT010000142.1:0-15557 GCA_964573705.1 uncultured Desulfobacterales bacterium | reverse complement strand
CCGCTTCGGACTTGACTTTCTTTTGTCGGCCCACTATGAGAGCGGGGCGTTTTTAACCACAACCTGAATATTCCAAGCCCGTTTTTCCGGCCCTGGCACACTGAGGAAACAGATGACCCTAAACCCGCCGCATATCCGAACCATCGCCCGAGAACTCGACCTGAAAGAAGCCCAGGTGCAGTCCACAATAGGTCTTCTGGAAGAAGGCGCCACCATTCCCTTCATCGCCCGGTACCGAAAAGAAGCCACCGGCAGCCTCGACGAGGTCATCGTCACCGACATTCGGGACCGGCTGAACCGGATTCAGGAACTGGAATCCCGGAAAGAAACGGTCCTGAAGTCCCTTGAACAACACGGACATCTGACCGACGATCTGCGTGCCTCCGTGGAGGCCGCCGATACCCTGGCGGTCCTTGAAGATATTTACCTGCCCTACAAACCCAAGCGGCGAACCAAAGCCACCATCGCCCGGGAAAAAGGCCTCGACCCCCTGGCCCGAATCCTGTGGGAACAGTCCGGCAAAGACCCTCTTGAGGCGGCCGCCGCCTTTGTCGACCCGGCAAAAGGCGTCCTCTCCGGGGAAGATGCTTTGGAAGGGGCCCGCCACATCATGGCGGAAATGATCAATGAAGACGCCCGGGCCCGGGCGGAGATGCGGCGGCTGTTTGCCGCCAAAGGCATTATTCACAGTCGGGTGGTGGCCGATATGGAGGAAAAGGGGGCCAAATACCGGGATTATTTCGACTGGCAGGAACCGCTGAGCCAAGCCCCTTCTCATCGGGTGCTGGCCATGCGGCGGGGGGAAAAAGAAGACATCCTCAACCTCGGCATCGCGCCGCCCCAAGAAGAGGCGATCGGCTTGTTGATTCAGCGGTTTGTCACCGGTCAGGGAGAAGACTCCCGGCAGGTGGAAACAGCGCTCAGGGACAGTTACAAACGGCTTCTCTCCCGCTCCATGGAGACGGAGATCCGTCTGGCCGCCAAAGAACGGGCCGATGCCGAAGCCATTCGGGTGTTCGCCGAAAACCTTCGGCAACTGCTGCTGGCGCCTCCCCTGGGGGCCAAACGGGTCATGGGGGTGGACCCCGGGTTTCGAACCGGATGCAAACTTACCTGCCTGGACCGCCAGGGAAAACTCCTTCATCATGATACCTTCTACCTGCACCAGCCCGAAAAAGCGGCGGACCTGACCCGGCGCCTCTGCACCGAGTTTGCGATCGAGGCTATCGCCGTCGGAAACGGCACCGCCGGCCGGGAAACCGAAACCTTTCTTCGGGGAACCGACCTTCCCGCGGGAATACAGATCATCATGGTCAATGAAAGCGGGGCCTCGATCTATTCGGCATCGGAGGCGGCCCGGGAAGAGTTTCCAAACCTGGATCTGACCGTGAGGGGTGCGGTTTCCATCGGCCGGCGGCTGATGGACCCGCTGGCGGAGCTGGTCAAAATCGATCCCAAATCGATCGGGGTCGGCCAGTACCAGCACGATGTGGACCAGACCGCGCTGAAAGATTCCCTGGACGACGTGGTCATGAGCTGTGTGAATGCGGTGGGGGTGGATGCCAACCGGGCCAGTATTCAGCTCCTTACCTATGTATCGGGGCTCGGGCCGCAGCTGGCCAGAAACATTATTCAGTATCGGGATGAACGCGGCCCATTCCGGACCCGGGAGGCATTGAAGAAGGTCTCCCGGCTGGGTCCCAAGGCATTTGAACAGAGCGCCGGATTTCTGAGAATCAGCGACGGCGACAACCCCCTGGACGCCAGTGCCGTTCATCCGGAGAGCTATCACCTCGTTCACCGCATGGCCGGAGATCTCGACTGCGCCGTATCGGACCTGATCAAGCGGGCAGAACTGCGACGGCGGGTTCAATTAACAGACTATATCAGCGACACCGTGGGGCTGCCCACCCTCCAAGATATTCTGGAAGAACTGGCCAAGCCGGGCCGGGACCCGAGGGAGCAGTTCGAAGTCTTCGCTTTCGAGGCCGGGGTTCAAACCCTGTCGGATCTCACACCCGGCATGCGCCTGCCGGGCATCGTCACCAATGTGACCGCCTTCGGAGCGTTTGTGGATGTTGGGGTGCATCAAGACGGACTGGTCCACATCAGCGAACTGGCCGACCGATTCGTCAAAGACCCCGCTGAAATCGTGAAAGTGCAGCAAAAGGTGAAGGTCACGGTCCTGGATGTGGATGTAGACCGTAAGCGGATCTCCCTTTCCATGCGGACGACGCCCGGCCGGAAACCGTCGCCCGCCGCCGAGCCCTCGGGCAAGAAGCCCAAATCTACCGGAAAAAAAGAAAACCGCCCCTTCAACGATCCCTTTGCGGATGCGTTTCGAGGACAAAAACGATGAGAGCGGTGGTCCAGCGGGTGAAGGAGAGTTCGGTCACTGTCGACGGCGACTGTATCGGAAACATCGGCAAGGGACTGATGGTGCTTCTGGGCGTTGCGGAAGGAGACACCCGCCGGGAGGCCGATTTTCTGGTGGATAAAATCCTCAACCTGCGGATTTTCGAGGATGAGGATGGAAAGATGAATCTCTCCCTGAAAAATACCGGGGGTGCGCTCCTGGTGGTCTCCCAATTCACCCTTCTGGGGGATTGCCGCAAAGGCCGCCGCCCCTCCTTTGTTCAGGCCGCGAGCCCGGAAAAAGCCGAAGAATTGTATGAATACTTTGTGGAAAAAGCCAAAGAAAACGGTATTTATGTGGAAACCGGCCGGTTCCGGGCCATGATGGATGTCAGCCTGATCAATGACGGCCCGGTGACCCTGATCGTCGAAAGTAAATAGAATTTACTATGAAGCGCCCTGCCCGACTGCACCCCTTCATCTGGTTCTGCATCGCATTTTTATTTGGTTTGCCGGCAAGCCCCCCCCTCTCTGCGAAAAACTGGGGGCCGGTCGAAAAACTGATCGGAGACCGGGATGCGGTCCTGGTGGCCGATCCTCAAGGAACGATATTGTACAGCCGGCATGCCGATCAGAAACTGGTGCCGGCCTCCACCCTGAAGATTCTGACTTCCCTGGTGGCCCGGCGCCATCTGGGACCGGATCATCGGTTCATCACCGAATTCTATCTGGACCCGAAAAACAATCTGAAGATCAAAGGGTACGGCGATCCCTTCCTGATTTCCGAGGTGATTTCCGATATCGCCGAAACCCTGGCCTCAAAGATCGACCGGTGCGGGGACCTGGTTCTGGACGATTCCTTCTTTGAAAAAGAGGTGATCCCCGGGGTGAGCGCCTCTTATAATCCCTATGATTCACCCAACGGGGCCTTGTGCGCCAATTTCAATACGGTCAACTTCAAATGCACAGGCGGCAAGTGCACCAGCGCGGAACCCCAGACCCCGTTTGTCTCCTTTGTGGTGGACCGGGTCTGCGAATCCGGGCTGCCCAAAGGCCGCATCGTCCTTTCCGCTGAAAACAATGAAATCACCCTCTATACCGGCTATCTGTTCCGCCATTTCCTGGAACGGGAAGGCGTCTCCTGTACCGGCAAGGTGCGGATGGGCCGAGTGACCGGAGAGGACCGGCTGATTCACCGGTACACCTCGGTTTTTTCCCTGAACCAAGTAATTTCCAAGCTTTTGGAATTTTCAAATAATTTTGTGGCCAACCAGTTGTTTATTGCGGCCGGCGCCGCCGCCTACGGACCCCCGGGAAATCTGGAAAAAGGGGTTCGCGCAGCCGAAGTCTACATGAGGGAGCATCTGGAAGGGGAAGATATTCAGCTCGTCGAGGGTTCCGGGATCAGCAGAAAAAACCGGATTTCAGCCCGAAGCATGCTCAAGGTCCTGAAAAAATTCGAACCCCATCATCATCTGATGACCCATCAAAACGGACAATACTATAAGACCGGAAGTCTGTCGGATGTCAAAGCCCGGGCGGGCTACATGGCCGGGGCGACGGGAAAACTGTATCCCTTCGTGGTCTTGGTCAATACTCCCGGCAAAACCGCAGATCGAATTATCGCCGGCATCCGCCGGGTCCTGATCCAGTAGGGGCTTTCACTCCCCGGTCCCCGGCCGTGAAGGACAGCAGCGAGCCACGGCTGAAAGGCTACCGCTTCGGCGGTTCACCGCTGGTGATGGAGGCATAGGCGCTGTGATTGTGAATCGACTCGAAATTCTCGGCGCTCACTGAAAACCAGGTGATGTTTTCATCCCGATTCAGCCGGGACGCGATATCCCGCACCACATCTTCCACGAATTTGGGATTTTCATATCCCTTTTCCGTCACGCATTTTTCATCCACCCGCTTCAGGACCGAAAAGACCTCGCAGGAGGCCGAACTTTCCACCAGTTCGATCATGTCCTCGATCCAGATGAATTTTTTGAACCGGGTGCTGAGCCGCACCTCTCCCCGCTGGTTGTGGGCCCCGGCCTCGCTGATCTCTTTGGAACAGGGGCAAACCGAGGTGATGGGCACCGTCACTTCGCAGACCAGGTCCACCTTATCGAAAGGATCACTGGTGCCGATCATGCGGCAGGTGTAATCCATCAGCCCGGGAGACGCGCTGATCGGGGCTCTTTTTTCAATGAAATAGGGAAAGGTGACTTCGATATGGGCCGAGGCGGCGTCCAGGTAGGTCTTCATCTTTTTCAGGATTTTTGCAAACCGCTCCAGAGACACCTCGGGCCGGAACATATGCAGCATTTCCACAAAACGGCTCATGTGGGTGCCCTTGTAATCCCCCGGCAGATCGACATACATGTTGATGGTCGCCACCGTATGCTGAAAACCGTTCTTCCGATCCAGAACCGTGATGGGATATCGAAGATTTTTGATGCCGACTTTGTCGATGGGGATATTGCGATCATCCGGCAGACTTTGAATATCGATCATGTCTTTCAATCAGGTATTTCGGGGTTGAAGTGAAAAGGTCCGCCTTCTATACCCGAAATCGGCCGGAATTACAACAGGTACTCCGGTTTGACCCGGCTCATGGATCGGAAGATATTTCCTTTTATTTTACGGTTCGACCGATAAAGCTGGTGAAGAAGGGTTTTGATTTCCTGCCTTTTGGAGCGGGCGGCGCTGGGGCAAGGGTTGAGTAAGCGTGGGAACCCGGACGCTTCACTGAAGCGCTGAATGACATCCTCGTCTGCAAGCGCCAAAGGTCGAATCAGTGTGAATCGCCCCTGAAAAAGGGTCTGGAGCGGCATCATCGTGCTGATTTCACCGGCATAGCACATATTCATAAACAGGGTTTCGATGATGTCGTCTTTGTGGTGGCCCAAAGCCAGTTTGCGGCAGCCCAGTTCGTCGGCGATTTCGAAAAGCCGTTTTCGACGGAGTCTGGCGCATAGAAAACAAGGGTTTTCCCGGTTCACCTCACTGTGGCTCACAATACCGTAATCGGTTTTTTCAACCCGCAAGGAATACCCCATTTGAGCGCAGAAGGCGGAGAGTTCATCGGCAAACCCCCCTTCGAAGCCCGGGTCGATATAAACAGGAAAGAGTCGGTACTGGATGGGAATGCGGGAGAGTCGGTCCTGAAGAAACCACATCAGGGTCAGGCTGTCCTTTCCGCCGGACAGCCCGACCGCGATTCGTTCGCCGTCCAGAATCATTCCGTACTGGTGAATCGCCTTTCCGATGGACCGGTTCAACACCTTATAGGTCCGGGTGCTCATTTATGACGGATCAGGAGGCGTCTCCTTTTTCCGGTGGTTCCTGGTCCGATTCCACCGGTTCTTGCTCCTCCACCGGTTCTTGCTCCTCCACCGGTTCTTGCTTCTCTATCGGTTCTTGCTTCTCTATCGGTTCTTGGGCCTCCTCCGGTTCTTGCGCCTTTTCCGGTTCTTGGGCCTTTTCCGGTTCTTGCGCTTCCACCGAATCTTGCATTTCCACGGGTTCTCGGGCTTCTACCGGTTCTTGTTCCTCCATCGGTTCTTGCGCTTCCGCAACCGCTTCCGTCTCGGTCGGTGCTTCCATTTTCGGGGCTGTTTCCGTTGCCGGGGCTGTTTCCAGCTCCTCAATCACCGGTTCCATCCCTTTCACCGGATGGACCGGCGAAATCACCTGCGGTTTCAGGTCCCGCCGCTTCATGTAGATTTTCCCCGCTGCGATTTCCCGCAGGGAGACCACGATATCTTCATTTTTGGGAGAACTGACCAGATATTCCGACCCTTCTCGAATCTGCCGCACCCGCTTGGCTACCATATGGACCAGCACAAAACGGTTCGGGACCCGGTTCAAGCAATCTTCAATCGTGATTCGCGCCACAGTTTACCTCCTGTTAAAAAATCCGCCGTAGATATTCTTTTAAGGAAAAATCAGAGAATATCCACCAGTTCATAGCACCGTTTGCCCCCGGGCGCCTGAAGAATGATTTCCTGCCCGGGTTCTTTGCCGAGCATGGCCTTTCCCAGAGGCGAAGAGACCGAAATGCGCCCCTCCTTAATATTGGATTCATCCGGACCCACCAACTGGTACCGGACCTCTTCGCCGGTGTCCACATTTTCAAGAATGACCGTGCAACCGAAAACGGCACGGTCTTTGGATAAGTTATCCGGATCGATGACGTCGGCGTTGCCCAGTTTATACTCCAGTTCGCTGATCCGTCCTTCAAGAAAGGCCTGGCGGTCTTTGGCCGCATCGAATTCGGCATTTTCGGAAAGGTCCCCGTGGGCCCGGGCCTCTTCGATGGCACGGATATTCTGGGGTCTTTCCACCGACTTTAGCAGTTCAAGCTCCTTTCGCAGGGCTTCATATCCGGTTTTGGTGATCGGTACGCGTTCCACTGTAATGACTCCTATACGCTGGAAAAATTTATCTGTTGAAAGGTTTTGAAAAAAGTGAAGATTATAAATAATCCTTCGCCAGCAGCTCCGCGATTTGGACCGCATTGGTGGCGGCCCCTTTGCGGATATTGTCCGCCACGATCCACATGTTGATGCCGTTGGCGATGGATTCATCCCGCCGGATTCTTCCCACCAGGGTCAGGTCTTGACCCGCCGCATCGGTCGCCAGCGGATAGACATTGTTTTCGGGATCATCCACCACCCGAACCCCCGGGGTTTTTTCGAGAAGCTCCCGGACTTCGGCCTCGGTCACCGGTTTCCGGGTTTCGATATTGACCGACTCGGAATGGCTGTAGAAGACGGGCACCCGAACCGTGGTCGCGGTCACCCCGATGGCATCATCCTCGAAGATCTTGCGGGTTTCATTGACCATTTTCATCTCTTCCCTGGTATATCCGTTGTCCTGGAACGTATCGATATGCGGCAGACAATTGAAGGCGATGCGATGGGGGTACACCGTTTTTTTGCATTCCAGAAAATTAATCATGGCCCGGGTCTGGTCGAAGAGTTCGTCGATCGCCTTTTTGCCGGTGCCGGAGACCGCCTGATAGGTGGAAATCACCAGCCGTTTGATGCCGAACCGCTTCTGGATCGGATTCAGGGCCACCACCATCTGAATGGTGGAGCAGTTCGGGTTGGCGATAACTCCCTTTCGGGTATAATCCGCCACCGCATGGGGATTGACTTCCGGCACCACCAGCGGCACCTCCGGGTCCATTCGCCACGCGCTGGAGTTGTCCACCACCACACACCCGGCCTGAGCCGCCTGCGGGGCGAAGGTCTTGCTGGGGCCGCCCCCGGCTGAAAAGATGGCGATATCCACCCCCTTGAAGACATCCCCGGTCAATTCCTCCACCGGAATCATATCACCTCGAAACCGAATTTTGCGACCGACGGACCGGGAGGAGGCCAGAAATTTAATCGATTTGAGAGGGAAATTCCGCTCCTCCAGACAGGTGATCATCTGATTTCCCACCGCGCCGGTGGCGCCGGCGACGGCCACATTGAATGTCTTCTCAGGCATAACGCACACTCCTTTGCGGGTGAAAAAATATCGAAAAGCCTTTTTTTTGCAACCAAAGATTCATAAGCCCGAAATCAACCAGGGGCTCCCCGGCTATCGGTTCCGTAGAATATAGTCGGCGACCCGGTCTCCGACCTCCCCGGTCGACAGCCCCATTCGGCCTGCGGCTACATTCTGAATGTCATCCCGAAGCACCTTGACGACGCCCCCCTCGATCAGGGCCGCGGCTTCCGTTTCCCCAAGGGTTTCCAGCATCAATTGGGCAGAGGAGATGGCCGCGACCGGATTGATGATGCCTTTCCCGGTGTATTTGGGGGCGGACCCGCCGATGGGTTCGAACATGGAGACCCCTTCCGGATTGATGTTTCCGCCGGCCGCAATACCCATGCCGCCCTGAATCATGGCGGCCAGATCCGTGATGATGTCCCCGAACATATTATCGGTGACGATGACGTCGAACCAGTCCGGATTTTTGACCATCCACATGCAGATGGCGTCCACATGGGCATAATCGGTGGCGATATCGGGGTATTCCTCGGCGACCTCATAAAATGTCCGTTCCCAGAGATCAAAGGCATAGGTCAACACATTGGTTTTGCCGCAGAGGGTCAGTTTTTTCTCTTTATTGCGCTTTCGGCAGTATTCAAAAGCGAATCGAATGCACCGCTCCACCCCTTTTCGGGTATTGATCGATTCTTGTACCGCCACCTCGTCGGGGGTACCCTTCTTCAAAATTCCGCCGGCGCCGGCATAAAGCCCTTCGGTATTCTCCCGCACCACGACAAAATCGATATCGGCCGGCCCCTTGTCTTTGAGCGGAGTTTCCACCCCTTCGTATAACTTGATGGGCCTTAGATTGATATACTGGTCATAATGAAACCGCAGCTTCAGAAGAATCCCCTTCTCTAAAACACCCGGCTTCACGTCCGGATGGCCGATGGCGCCGAGATACATGGCGTCATAGTGGGCAAAGGCTTCCAGCGTCTCATCGGATAGAATCTCACCGGTCTTTTTGTAATGCTCTCCGCCGATCTCAAAGCGGGTAAACTGAAAATCGAGGCCGCGTTTCTCCGACACCGCCTCCAGCGCCTTGATCCCTTCCGCCACCACTTCCGGTCCTGTACCGTCGCCCGGAATCACTGCAATCTTGTACGATTTTGACATAATTCGATCTCACCTCTAAAAAAATGGAAAGGTTTTAAGACATGCCGTAAAGGCATGGAACTTAAAACCCGATCCGGCGTCACCGGAAACCCTGACTGAACGACAAATATCATAACGGCGTATCCAGAGGATACCATCTCCCTCCGGTTCGCCGATGCCCCGCTTGAATTGTTATTGGATGGATGGGGCTATCGATGCATCCAGATAGCCCAAAACGGAAGTTCCAGCCTGCACCCTGTCCCCGACCGAAACGGCCAGGCGAGCGTTCGTCGGAAGGTAAATATCCAGACGGGAGCCGAAGCAGATCATTCCGAAACGCTGCCCCCGATGAACCGCATCCCCTTTGCGGATATTGCAGATGATCCGGCGCGCCACCAGGCCGGCGATCTGAACGAAACCGTAGGTCAAACCGGTGTCGGTTTCCATGATCAGCGCATTCTGTTCATTGTTCTTGGATGCCTTGTCCAGATTGGCGGAGACGAATTTGCCGGGATGATAGACGATGTCCCGCACCACCCCTGAAAACGGAATCCGGTTTACATGAACGTTGAACACGCTCATGAACACGCTGATTTTGGTCCAGCGACCTTCCAGATAGGGATTTTCGTCCACCGGTTCGGCCAAAATGACCCGGCCGTCGGCCGGCGACACCACAGCCCCGGCCTCCGCCGGAACCACCCGGTGGGGATCACGAAAAAAACCGCTGACGCAGATCGTGACCAATAGCCCCGACAGCGCCGGAAGGGTCAGCCCCAGAAGCGCGAATACGGCCGTGGCAAAGGCGCACCCGAAAATCAGGGGATGGCCCGGTTTGGCCACCGGAAAGGCGCTCTGCCCGGGCGGGTCGGCCCAGACGTACCGAGCTTTCGAATCTTGGTCTTTTTCCAAAACCGTCATATTAATAACAACTTACCTCCAAAAATAATAGAGGATGAATACCTGCGCCGATTTCAGGATAATTTTTTCTTTATACCCAAGGGAATCGGGGATGTCAACAAAAAGACAAATTTTTACCCTCCGGAAATCGAGGGCTTTCCCCCGAGGTGAAGTTCCGCATCGGATTTTCGAAGATACCGGGGGGTCAAAGCGGCCGGCGAATCGGCATCCCCCCGTTCCAGTATGGGCCGGGTCGCAAATGCGACGATGGATGCCCGAAGGGTGTGAAAACCGGGCGGCGCAAATAACGCCGGCGCCTCGGTATTTTCGGAAATCAGGTCCCGGTACAGCAACGCACCATCTCCCAGAAAAATGCAGGGCCGGTCGATACCGGAAACCGCTTCGATCGGCGGCATCGCCCGCTCCCCCATCACCTCCCGGATTCCATCCCCTTGCACCTGATAGCGGGCGGTATAGACTTCTCCTTTTCGGGCATCCAGAATGGGGCAGATCAGGTGGGTTGAAAAAGGAAATTGCCTGGCCAGGGCTTCCAATCCGGAAATCCCGACGAGGGGCTTTCCCGAAGCCAGGGCCAAGCCTTTTACCGTGCTGATCCCGATCCGAAGCCCGGTAAAACTTCCCGGACCCCGGGTGACCGCAAAACCGTCCACATCCGACGCCGTCAGGCCGGTGGTCCGGAGAACGGTATCGATCATTCCCATAAGATGTCGGGAATGGGTCTCCTTTCGGGTGGTGGTCATTTCGGCCGCCAACCGATCCCCGTCGGTCAGGGCCACGCTGCAACTGCGGGTAGACGTATCCACCGCCAATATCTTCATCGAACAGAACCGATCATTTATATTCCATCCTCAGGCATATTCAATCCTCAGGCCTGAGCCCTCGGTACTTTCTTCCGAACCTTCCGTCGCTGAGGTTTCTTGTGCGGTTTTTTGACCGGATCTTCCTCGAAAGCGACGGGCAGCACCTCATCCATATGTTTCACCGGTATGAACTTTATTTTTCGCTTGATATTGGCCGGAATCTCGGACAAATCCTTTTTGTTTTTCTCGGGAATGATTACTGTCCTGACCCCGCCCCTCAGCGCGCCAAGGGCTTTTTCCTTGAGTCCGCCGATCGGCAGCACCCGTCCTCGAAGGGTGATTTCGCCGGTCATAGCGACGTATTTGTTGACCGGTTTTCGGGTGACCAGAGATATCAAGGCGGTGGCCATAGCGATGCCGGCAGAAGGGCCGTCTTTTGGGATGGCGCCGGCTGGAACATGGATATGAATGTCGAGATTTTCAAAGTAGTTCTCATCCACATCAAAGGCGGGCAGGTTGCCCCGGGTATAGCTCACCGCAGCCCGGGCCGATTCCTGCATGATTTCTCCCAACTGTCCGGTAATGATTAAATCGCCCTTACCGCTGAAGAGAGAGGCTTCGATGTAGAGGACCTCGCCGCCCACTTCGGTCCAGGCCAGACCGGTGGCAAGCCCCACTTGGCTTTCGTCTTGATCCATCTCCGGAAAATATTTGGGCACTCCCAGGTATTTCTGAAGATTGTTCCGGGTGATGGTAAAAGGTCCCTTTTTATCCTCCGCGATTTGCCGGGCGACTTTGCGGCAGACAGACCCGATTTCCCGCTCCAGGTTCCGGACCCCGGCCTCGCAGGTGTATTCAGTGATCATCTGATCCAGAGCACCCCCGCTAAGAGATAGGTTTTTGGGTTTAAGCCCGTTTTCCTTGATCTGCCGGGGCAAGAGATGCATTTCGGCGATTTTTCGCTTTTCTTCTTCGGTATAGCCCGACAGCCGAAGCACCTCCATCCGGTCCAAAAGTGCCGAGGGAATGGTATCGGTCATATTGGCGGTGAGAATGAACATCACCTTGGACAGATCATAGGAAATATTCAGATAATGATCGCTGAAGCTGAAGTTTTGTTCCGGATCCAGGGCCTCCAGCAGGGCGGAGGAAGGGTCCCCCCGAAAGTCGGAACCGAGTTTATCGATCTCATCCATCATAAACACCGGATTGTTGGTTCCACAGTGCTTAAGCCCCTGAATGATTCTTCCCGGCAATGCCCCCACATAGGTTCGCCGGTGGCCTCGAATCTCCGCTTCATCCCGAACCCCGCCGAGGGAAATGCGAAAAAACTTGCGCTTCATGGCCTTGGCGATTGCCCGGCCCAGAGAGGTTTTCCCGACCCCGGGGGGCCCCACAAAACAGAGAATGGGGCCTTTCATATCCGGATTCAGCTTTCGAACGCTCAGATATTCGAGAATCCGATCCTTGACCTTATCCAGCCCGTAATGATCCCGGTCCAGCACCTTTTCGGCATTGGCGATGTCGAGATCATCTTTGGTTCCTTTTTCCCAGGGCAGCTCCACCAGCCAGTCCAGATAGGTGCGGACGATGGAGGCCTCGGCCGAATCGGGGTGCATCTGCTCCAGCCGCTTGAGCTGTTTGTCGGCTTCATCCCGGGCCTCCTTGCTCATGAGGGCTTTCTTTATCTTTTTTTTGTATTCATCGATCTCGGCGGTGCGCTCATCCAGTTCGCCCAGTTCACGATGTATGGCACGAACCTGTTCCCGAAGGAAATAATCCCGCTGGCTTTTGGAAATCTCATCCTTGACTTCGGACTGAATCTTGGCCTGCATGGCCGACAGTTCCACCTCCCGGGAAAGCAGATCGTTGACCTTTTTCAGACGTTCGACCGGGTCTACGGTCTCGAGCACCATCTGGGATTCGTCGATTTTCAGTTTCAGATTCGATGCCACCAAGTCGGCCAGACGTCCAGGCTCGTCGATGGATTCGAGAATGGCGCTGACATCTCCGCTCATTTCACCACGAAGGGCCAGGATTTTCTCCGAAAATTCCCGGACATTGCGCATCAGGGCTTCGGTTTCCAGATCCGCGGGCTCGGTCGACTCGTCATCAAGAACTTCGATCTTCACCCGGTACCAGGACCGTTTTCGAACGTAATCGACAACCCTGGCCTTGGCCACCCCCTGAATCAGGGCCTTCAGACGACCGTCGGGAAGCTTGAGCATTCGAAGGATTCTGCCGACGGTGCCCACCCGGTAGATGTCATCCGGATTCGGATTTTCAACGCTCGGGTCTTTCTGGGTCACCAGCATTAGATAACTGTCTTTGGCGACCGCCTCTTCTACGGCGCGGACCGATTTCTTTCGACCAACGAACAGGGGAAGCAGCATGTCCGTAAATATGACCACGTCCCGTACCGGCATCAGCGGAATCTTATCCGGAATATCTCCTTCGATGTCTTCTTCTTCAATGATGCTGATCAGATCGTCTTTATCCGTTTCTGCCATTCTTTCTCCTGTCTTTTCTTTCCGTTTTCTTTACCGACGCACACGGCTTCCGGTAACGAAAGTACCCTCGGAATCTTGTAAAACGAAAGAAATGATTTGTAAATTCAGTTTTATCATAACGCATTCTTTTCCATTTACAACATCGTCCTTGATTTTTTTATCCAAAGCGTTTTAAGTTCCCAAACGACCAGAACCCTATATAACAGGCGCCACCGACACGCCGTTCCAACCGAGGATAGACCTCTAATGCCGCTACACCCGCTTATTGTGCCGATTTTTGTCTTTTTCTTCGGACTCTGCATCGGGAGTTTTTTAAACGTCTGCATCTATCGAATTCCCATTTCCAAATCCATTGTCCACCCCCCCTCGTCCTGCCCCCGGTGCGGGTATGAAATCCGGTATTATGACAACATTCCAGTCTTCAGCTACCTTATACTGGGGGGCCGCTGTCGGCAGTGCCGTACACACATTCCGGTTCGGTATCCGGTGATTGAGATCTTAAGCGGGTTGGCCGCCCTCGGGGTCTATTTCAAATTCGGATTCACCCCTCAGGCCCCGGTTTATTTCGTGTTCATCGCGGTATTGCTGGTGATCACCTTCATCGATATCGACTACCGGATCATCCCCGATATCATTTCCCTGCCCGGCATTCCCATTTTCTTTCTGGCTTCTTTTTTGACCCCGTCCGTGACCTTTACCGAGTCTTTACTCGGGATTTTAGCGGGAGGCGGCAGTCTGTTTCTCGTGGCCTGGGGATATACCCTGATTACCAAAAAGGAAGGGATGGGCGGCGGAGACATTAAACTGCTGGCCATGATCGGAGCCCTCCTGGGATGGAAAGGGGTCTTTTTCACCATCTTCATCAGTTCCGCCGTGGGTACGTTGGTGGGCCTCGGGGTCATGGTCTACACCCGCTCCAACATGAAACTGGCGGTGCCTTACGGACCCTTCTTGTCCATCGGCGCCGTCGCTTACATCTTTTTCGGACCGGCGATGATTTACTGGTATCTCAACTTGTTCAGATAATTTCACAGAGGGATTATGCGGATCGCCGTCATTTCGGACATTCACGGCAACCTGGAAGCCTTTGAAGCGGTATTGGCCGATATTGATCGGTCGAAAATCGACCGTGTGGTAAGCCTCGGAGACAATATCGGCTACGGCCCCGATTCGGAAGAAGTGGTGCAGCGGATTATAGAAAGGGATATCCCGTCGGTGCTCGGAAACCATGAAAAAGTGATCCCCGAACCCGAATTCCTCGACTGGTTCAATCCGATGATTCAGGAATCGATGGAGAAGATCCTGAACCGGCTCTCGAAAGAAAGCATCGCCCGCATCCGAGGCATGGAATCGCATCTGACCCGATGGAACTGCCGGTTCGTACACGGCTTCCCGCCCGAATCCACCAGCACCTACCTGTTTCAGGTCTCAGACGATGAAATCCGGAATGCGCTGAATTCTTATGAAGAACGACTCTGTTTCGTGGGCCATACCCATGAGCTTCGACTCATCTCGGCGGACGAAGACCGGATCGACTACCCCCCGTTCGGCCGGGGGATCACCGAATTGAATTCGGATACCCGCTATCTCATCAATGTCGGCAGCGCGGGGCAGCCCCGAGACGGGGACAACCGGGCCAAGTACGTGATCCGGGATGTCGAGGAGGATACCCTGGAGGTTCGGTTCGTGCCCTACGACATCGAAACTGTGATCCGGAAAATTCTGGATGCCGGGTTGCCCGAATTCAATGCATATCGGCTTCGATAGGTGTAGCGGCCTGTGATCATCGGTTAATCCGAGTCAGGATTAACTGCAACGATCAGGCGGTGATCCCGAGCTTTAAAATTTCGTCCTGGATATCCTTGGCCCTGTCGGAGACCAGATGGTCGTTGAACAACGCTACGGGCCGGTTCCGTTTTCTGATGAGTTTCATCAGCTGCCGTTTCCGGAACTCCTGCATGGAGGGGATCTTTGGCATTTCTGAACTCTTTTTTCAACCCGAAATAGGCTTTGACGTCGTGAATCATTTGGATTTTCCCCCTTCGATGACCATCAGGAGCGGCCGTTTCTGGAAACAGCTGGTTACCATCTCGATGATTTCCGTTTTATCCAAGGTTTCTGAAAGTTTCTCATCAATCCGTCTTCGTTCTTCATCCGTCAGTTTGGCAAGGGGCATCCCGAGTTTTTTGGAAATCGCCTCCTTTGCGGCGATAAGACTGGGGAAAGCGTTTTTATATAAATGAGCAATTTCTTTAAACCCCGTCTCCGGATCGTAGTACCGGTGCCAGTTGTAATGCAGGCCCGTTTCGGCGTCGAAATACTGGCCAGGAAATCGCAGGTTGTTTTC
>CAZNLT010000141.1:0-15619 GCA_964573705.1 uncultured Desulfobacterales bacterium | reverse complement strand
CTGGTCGTGGGAAACGGATTCCGGTTCGTTTTTGGTGTTGTCGGTCATGGGGTCGGTGCCTTTCCAGGTCGCGCGGGGATGGTGGCTTTTCGGTTTTTTCCGTTCGGTCCGCATCGTTTGAGTTTTGGGTGGATTATAGCAGGGACGGGGGGGGAAGGGAAATGGTTTTCAGGGCGGGATAGACTGTCAGACAGAAGAAACAGCCCAAGCCACTCCCGTTATCTTGTGTTTTTATCCTTTGTATCCTGATTCAAACTTTCCTTGAGATGCGTCGGGGAGAACCGAAATTTTCAATAGAATTCAGATCTCACTTGAATCACCCGAATCACGGGGTTCATGTGAGAAATCATTCTTTTCAGGAGTTGACGCGGTGCTGGAATAGCTCCATAATATATGGCATTCGATGGAATGAATTTATTGAATTGAAAAAGACAAGGAGGACACCCCATGGCAAGAAGAAAACAGAATCACGGAACCTGTGCATTTTGCAAGAAGGAATACACCAAAGGCGGCATGAGAAAGCATCTTGCCGCCTGTTCGGATTACCAGGGTGCCGTCCGGAAGGCGGAAGCGTCCAAAAGGAAAGCCCAGAATCTCTATCACCTGGTGCTCAGTGATGCCTTTACCGCCGACTTCTGGCTTCACCTGGAGATGAACGGTTCCGCCAGGCTGGAAGATCTGGACCATTACCTGCGGGCGATCTGGCTGGAATGCTGCGGACATCTGAGTGAATTTCAACCAGGAAAACGCCCCTACCAGAGCCCGGAACTGGACATGAACCTGAAGGCCGACGATGTCTTTCCGCAAACAAAGGAGCTGATCCACCTCTACGACTTCGGCACGACTTCGGAAACCCTGGTGGAAGCCGTCGGCGTCCGAAAGGGCAAACCCCTCACCTCCCATCCCATCGCTCTGCTGGCCAGGAACAACCTGCCGGAAGTTTCCTGCAAGGAATGTGAAAAGCCGGCCCGGTTTTTGTGCATGGAGTGCATCTATGAAGAAGATGAATCGGGGCTGTTGTGCGAAGCACACGCCAAAACGCACCCGCATGACGAATATGGCGAGCCGGCGCCGCTTTACAACTCCCCCCGGACCGGCATGTGCGGATACGATGGGCCGGCGGAACCGCCGTATTGAAGAAAAAATTCAATTCTGAAACGGGGACTGCCCAGGACGGTGAATAGATATTCGGAATAGCGGCCCATCAATGAACCGTCCTTTTCCTTTCTGAACCTCGGATTTACACCTGATCCCGATTCTTCGCCGCAAATATACGGCATCCCGTTCTCCGATTTACCGGATTTCCCCCCTTTTCAGCGTTATCCCCCCCGCGTATGATCCAAAGTATTATGATCCAAAGTATACGGAAGCACAACTGAAACACAACCAATGAAAAGGCAGGGCCATGAGAGGGCCTCATTTGCATACAATCCGGCGAAGGGTGAGCGGCCGGCTGTCGATTCTCCTGTGCATAACGATGCTCTTTGCATGCGCAAGGGGCGACGCCGAGACCGAGCTCGTTTTCGCCGTGGGCGGGGCCCCCAGCGAATTGGCCGCCTGGGAAAAGGTGGTGCGAGCATTCGAGGCGGACAGCGGCATTCCGGTGCGCCTGCTGCGCCAGCCGGCCAATTCTCAGCAGCAGCTGCAGGGGCTGATGGTGGCGATGAAATCGAAGCAGCGGAACCCGGATGTGTTTCTCATGGATGTGGCCTGGGTGGGGCTGTTTTCCGCGGCCGGATGGCTGGTTCCCCTGGACAACCTGGACCGGACCCCCTTTTTCGAGGAACTCCTCAACCGGACCGATGTCTATGACGGCCGGCTGATGGCGGCGCCGGTCTACCTGGACGGCGGCATCCTCTATTATCGAACCGACCTGCTCGAAAAAGCGGGAATGACCCGACCGCCCGAGACCTGGCGGGAGCTGGCCGAATCCGCCCAAAAGGTTCAGGAACAGATGCGGCCGGAGAACCCCGGTTTTTTCGGATTCGTCTGGCAGGGGGCCCAGTACGAGGGGCTGGTGGTCAATTTTCTGGAATTCGCCGGTGCATCGGGCGGGATCCAGCTTCAACATGAGACCGGCGGTGTTCGAGTGGCCTCCAATGCCAATTTGAAGGCCCTGCGGTTCATGCGGGACCTCATCTGGGAGTATGAGATTTCGCCGCCGAGTACCTACACCGAAATGCAGGAAGAGGAGGTCCGGACCTTTTTTCAGTCGGGAAACGCCATGTATGAACGCAACTGGCCCTATGCCTGGACCCTGCACCAGTCGGATGAGTCGCCGGTGAAGGGAAAGGTGGGGATTGCACCCCTGCCGGCGCCGGCGGGGGAAAAAGGCGTGTCTACATTGGGCGGGTATCATATCGGGGTATCCAAGTATTCCGACCGGAAGGCGGATGCCGAAAAATTCGCCGCCTATGTCACCTCCAAGGAGGCTCAGCGGATGGTGGTGCTGGAACTGGGATGGAACCCCGGCCGGGGGGATCTCTACGAGGACGAAGCCCTTCTGGAGCGGTATCCCCATTTCGGGAAATTCAAGGACATTTTCCGGAAAGCCCGACCGCGGCCGGTGATCCCCTATTATATTCAGGTATCCAATGTGTTGCAGACCTACATCAGCGGCACCCTGGCCCGAAACCGATCGCCTGAAACAGCACTTGAACATGCTCAGATTGAAATCGACAGCCTGGAACAGCGATACGGTGGAAATCCCAAGGGCGGCGGGCAACTTTCAGAGTTATTCCCATATCCCGCCTTTACCCATAGGAGGACGGTTCCATGACTTCACTTGCCGGCCTGATCGACCGACTGGAAGAGGCGGTGGCCCATCGAACGCCTCTGGAGAAGGAGCATGTACAGGCGGTCTTTTTCATGTTTCCGCTGATATTTTTTATTGTGGTCTTCATTCTGATGCCGGTTCTGGGCACCCTGTACGACGCCTTCATGCGGGATGTTATTTTTCTGGAAAAGGAATTCATTCTCTTCACCAATTTCAGATACCTTTTTTTCGATCCCGGCTTCTGGAACGCGGTGCGATTCACCCTTCTTTTCGTTCTCATTTCGGTACCCCTGGAACTGGCCCTCGGGTTGATGATCGCCCTGGTAATGAATGAAACGATTCCGATGCGGGGGCTGCTTCGGGCCTGCGTGCTGATCCCCTGGGCGATTCCGGCGGCGGTGTCGGGGCGGGTTTTCGAATTGATCTACAACTATTCTTACGGCGCCGCCAACTGGCTGCTGAGGGTGCTGCACATCACCACCGAGCCGGTCAACTGGCTCGGCACCGAGGTCGGGGCCTTTATCGCGGTGGTGGCGGCCGACGCCTGGAAAACCACCCCCTTTGCCGCCATCATCCTGCTGGCGGGACTGGCGGCCATCAGCGAGGACCTCTACAACCAGGCCCGCATCGACCGGGCCGGCTTCATGACCCGGTTTTTCAAAATCACCCTGCCGCTTCTGAAACCGGTGCTGGTGGTGACCCTCCTGTTTCGAATCATTCAGGCCCTGCGGATCTTCGACGTCATTTATGTGCTGACCGGCGGGGGCCCCGGCGGCGCGACCGAAGCGGTCTCCAATTTCGCCTACAAGTATTTCACCGCCGGCGATTTCGGCTACGGCTCGGCGGCCAGTGTTCTGTTGTTTGTCATCGCCCTGCTGCTCTCCTTGTTTTTTGTCAAGGCGTCCCGATTCGGAGAAGGGTAGACCATGCGTGAAGAAACCTTGAAAAAAATACTCCTGACCGCCGGGGCCGTGTTGACCATTCTTTTCGCCATGCTCCCCTTCACCTACATGGTGGCCACCGGGCTTTCCACCGGCGCCGATTTTCTTCAGCAGGGGCAAGAGTACGGCTTTACCCTGTCCAATTTCGCCACCATCCTCTTCGCGGAATCGAGCCATTTTGTTCGGTACATGATCAACTCCATCGTCATCTCCGCGGTTGCCGCATTCATCTCGGTCTTCTGCGCCGCTCTGGGCGCCTATGCCCTGACCCGGTTTCAGGTGCCGGGGGGTGCGGTTCTGATGCTGATCATTTTATCCATTTCCATGTTTCCGCCGGTGAGCCTGGTCAGCTATCTGTTCAAGTTCATGACCCGGCTGGGCTGGATCAATACCTACCAGGCCCTGATCCTGCCCTACGTGGCCTGGACCCTGCCGCTTTCGCTCTGGATTCTGGTCAGCTATTTCAAACAGGTGCCGCTGGAACTGGACAAGGCCGGGCTGATCGACGGGGCCTCGCGGCTTCAGATCCTGATCAAGATCATCCTGCCGGTGGCGGCGCCCGGGGTGTTTTCGACGGCCCTGCTGGCCTTTATCTTCGCCTTCAACGAGTTTCTCTTCGCCCTGATGCTGACCACCGATTTCACCGCCCGGACCATTCCCGTTGGGATCGCCCTGTTTCAGGGGATTCACGGGCAGATCCCCTGGGGCGAGATCATGGCCGCGGCGACCGTGACCACCATTCCGGTGGTGGTGCTGACGCTGATCTTTCAGCGCCGGATCATCTCCGGGTTGACCCGAGGAGCGGTAAAGGAATGAAAATCATCCTGGAAAATCTGCGGAAACATTTCGAGGGCAAGGACGGCGGCGTCGACGCCATTAAGAACATCGACCTGGAGGTGGAAGACGGCGAATTCTTTATTCTGCTGGGACCCTCCGGGTGCGGAAAATCGACCCTGCTCAATCTGGTGGCGGGGCTGGAGAAACCCACCGGCGGGCGCATCCGGTTCGGCGATGAAACGGTGGCGGCCCCGAAGGAAGGTATTTTTGAGCCGCCTCGGGACCGGAACGTGGCCATGGTCTTCCAGAATTACGCTCTGTATCCGCATATGAAGGTGTTCGACAATATCGCCTTTCCCCTGCGGGTGGCCAAAATGGACCGGGATAAGATCGAGGAATCGGTCCGCAACACGGCCGCCATGCTCGGCATCGAAAACCTCCTGGACCGAAAACCGGGGGAGCTCTCCGGCGGTCAGCGGCAGCGGGTGGCCATCTCCCGGGCTCTGGTTCGGAGGCCCCGCATGTTTCTGCTGGATGAGCCGCTCTCCAACCTTGACGCACAGCTTCGCACCTCCACCCGGGCGGAACTCAAGGAACTCCAGAATGAAATGTCCATCACCACTTTGTACGTCACCCACGACCAGACCGAGGCGATGACCCTGGGAGACCGGGTGGCGCTGTTGCGCGACGGGGAACTGGTGCAGGTGGGAACGCCTGAAGCCCTCTATCACCGACCGGTGAGCCCCTTTGCGGCTACTTTTATCGGGTCTCCCCCGATGAACCTGCTCGAGGGTCGAAAAAAAGAAAACGGTACCATCGAGATGGAGGGAATGGAATTCGAATTGCCCGAAAAACAGGCGAAGGCGGCCGCCGACCTCGGCCGGGAGGCGGTGATAGTGGGGATTCGGCCGGAAAAGATTCAGGTGTCTGCGGATGCAACAGCGGATGTGGACGAACCGGTCCAAACGGCCGGTCGGCGTTTGATCCTGCGAGGGGCGCTGACCACAGCGGAACCCCTGGGGCGGGAAGTCTTGTACCATGTGGCCCTGGAAAGCGGGGAGGTGCTGGCGCTGGGGGAGGATATGGGCGCGAAGCGGGGGGATTCGATGTCGCTGTCTTTCAGCGCGGAAGACATTCACCTGTTCGACGCCGAATCGATGGATCGGAAGACCCGGGAACAGATGCAAAGCGGATTGTCCACAGAAAACCGAAAGAAGATTCAGCAGCAGAGTGAAACGGCGGCCTGAGGGAACGGAAATCCGCCGGTGCGATCTCCCCGAATCGACGGGGTGAAAGGAGGAATCGAGGTGAAGACCCTGGAAGAATTCATTCAACGGATGCAGAACACCCTTCCGGTGAGACGGCAGGCGGTGACCGACATTCTGGACGGCGGCCGGTTTACCGGGTCGGCGGATCCGCTGCGGAAGACAGTATCGGAAATTGAAGACCTCCCCCGGGAGAACGGGCGCTACCGATTGCAGGTCTCCGGCCTGGGGGAACGGGCCCTGGATTTCAGCTATGAAACCACGGAACTGCACCGGGACATTCGGTTTCTGGCGGAGGGCGAGCAGGCCCTGGCGGCGGACCTGAAGGCGGACCATCCCGGTTTTGAGGACCGGGTCCGGGAGGGGATCGAATTCCTCTCCGGGGTTACATTCCGAAATCTGTTCAGCGACCGGGACGGCACCGTCAACAATTACTGCGCCCGGTACAACACCTCGGTTCAGTCCGCCTACAATGCGCTCTTTATCACCCGCTATGTGAAGACCCGGGTGACCCATGCGGTGATCCTCACCTCCGCGCCGCTTGCCGATGTCGGGATTGTCGATATGAGCGCCATGCCCGAAGGCGCGGTGATCCTCGGCGGTTCCAAGGGCCGGGAGATGGAAGACACCCAAGGCCGTCGGCACCGGTATGAGATTCCCGAGGAACAGGCCCAAAAGCTGGCGGCACTGAATGACCGTCTGAAGACACTTCTGGAGAAGCCGGAATACCGGAAATTTTCCCTCATCGGCTCCGGACTTCAGTTCAAGTTCGGCCAGACCACCGTGGCCCGGCAGGACATCAACGGGTCGGTAGACTCGGACGAATCCGAGAAGTTCCTGGACACCATGCGGGAACTGGTGGTAGACCTGGATCCGGAGTCCCGGGATTTTCGCATCGAGGACACCGGCAAAGACATCGAAATCATGCTCACCGTAAAAACCGAGGGGGAAGACGATCGCCGGGATTTCGATAAAGGCGACGGCATCCGGTTCATCGACGACAGCCTGAATCTCGGCATGGCCGAAGGCCCCAATCTGATCTGCGGAGACACCGGCTCGGACGTGCCCATGGTGGCGGCTGCCCTGGATCGCTGCCCCGATACTCAGGCGATCTTCGTCACCCGGGATGAAGACCTGAAACAGCGGGTCCGGGCGGTCGGCGCCGGCTGTTTTTTTGTGGAAACCCCGGATATGCTGGTGATGATTCTGAATCGACTCGGACAGAAAGGTAAACCATGAGCGACTATGTATTCAAAGGCGGCGTCTTCGACCTGGACGGCGTCATTACCCAGACGGCTCAGACCCATTTCAATGCCTGGAAAAAGACCTTTGACGAATTTCTTGAAAAAAGGGAAGGGGACCATCGGGAGTTCACCCATGACAAAGACTACCTGCCGTATGTGGACGGCATGCCCCGCTTCGACGGGGTGCGTACTTTCCTGAAATCCCGCAACATCGACCTGGACTGGGGCGACCCGGACGACGGGCCGGACAAGGAGACCATCTTCGGCATCGGCAATCGCAAGAACGGACTGTTCCAGGAGCTGGTGGAGACCGAAGGGGTGGAGGTCTTCGACACCTCGGTGGCCCTGATCAAGGAGCTGAAGGAGGCGGGCAAGCACGTGGGGGTGGCCTCTTCCAGCCGGAATTGCCGCCTGATCCTGGAAAAAACCGGCCTGATCGACCTCTTTGATGCCGTGGTGGGCGGGATCGTCTCCAAAGAACTGGATCTCGACGGCAAGCCCGCACCCGATATCTTCATCACCGCCGCCGAGAAGATGGGGCTCCTTCCCGAGGAGTGCTTCATCGTGGAAGACGCGGTCTCCGGCGTGCAGGCCGGGCGAAAAGGGAATTTCTCTCTGGTGGTGGGGGTCAGCCGAGGGGAAGCCGACCCGGACCGGCTTTTCAACCAGGGCGCAGACCTGGTGAAGTCGGACCTGGGGGACCTGAGCATACAGGAAATCGAAGACTGGTTTGCGGAGGGCCTGGATAAGTCGATGTGGTGTCTGACTTACCGCGGCTATGATCCGGAGTCCGAACGGCTTCGGGAGGCCCTGACCACGGTCGGCAACGGGTATTTCTGTACCCGCGGGGCGATCGTGGACGAAGGCATCAAAGGCAACACCCATTATCCCGGCACTTATCTGTCCGGGCTCTACGGCAAGCGGCCCACGGAGATCGACGGGCACCAGATCTACAACAACGATCTGGTCAACTGCCCCAACTGGCTATCCGTCCGGTTTCGAATCGACGACGGGCCTTTTCGGGGGATTTCGGATATGGAGGTGCTCGACTATGTGCATGAACTCGATCTGAAAACCGGGGTGACCTCCCGCAGGTATCGTATCCGGGATCCGGAAGGCCGGATGACCCAAATCGAGACCGAACAGTTCGCCAGCATGGAAACCCCCCATCTGGGGCATCTTCGGTACCGATTCACCCCCCTCAATTACAACGGCAACCTGATCCTGAGAAGCGCTCTGGACGGCACCGTCATCAATTGGGGCGTGGAACGGTACCGGGACCTTGAATCCCAACACCTTCAACCGCTTCAGAACGAGCGGAAAAACGGGATCATTACATTGGGCGTACGTACCATCGGCTCCGGCGTGGTGATCATCATGAACGCCCGCCATTATCTCTCCGGCCACGGAGGGAATATGGAGGGGGACACCCTGGAACAGGAGGGCTATGTGGCCCGGGAATTCCGTCTGGGGTGCCGGAAAGACCGGACGGTGACCCTGGAAAAGGCGGTGGCCGTCTATACCTCCCGGAACTGGGACCACGGGGACCCCGAATCGAACTCCCTGTTCGACGCCATTGACGCCTATCCCTTTGACGAGGCCCTGGAGCGGCAACGGTCCGCCTGGGCCGATCTCTGGAAGCTGGCGGACATCTGTATTCAGGGGGACCGGTTCGCGCAGAAAGTGCTTCGGCTCCATGCCTATCATCTTCTGGTGACCGCTTCACCGCACAACACTCAATATGACGTGGGTATTCCGGCCCGGGGATGGCACGGCGAGGCCTATCGGGGCCATGTCTTCTGGGATGAAATCTTTTTTCTGCCGTTTTACAATATCCGTTTTCCGGCGGTAAGCCGCGCCCACCAGATGTACCGATACCGGCGCCTGGACCAGGCCCGGCTGAACGCCCGGAAAAGCGGGTATAAAGGGGCCATGTTCCCGTGGCAGACCGCCGACGACGGCACCGAAGAGACCCAGCAGATCCATTACAATCCCAAATCCGGAGAATGGAATCCCGATTTGAGCCAGCATCAGCGGCACGTTTCCATCTCCATCGCCTACAACATCTGGAGCTACTTCTACGTCACCGACGACAATGCGTTTCTGTACGCTTACGGCATGGAGATGCTATTGGAAATCGCCCGGTTCTGGGCCAGCATCGCCGGGTATGACCCGGAGGCGGACCGGTACCATATCGAAGGCGTCATGGGACCCGACGAATTCCATGAAAAATATCCGGGGTCGGAAAAGGGCGGTTTCAAAGACAATGCCTATACCAATATCATGACCGCCTGGCTGCTGCACAAGACCATCGAGACCTATGAGCATCTGCCCCATGAGGTGAAAAACCGGGTCCGAAAGAAAATCGATTTCCGGGAGGCGGAGCTGGAAACCTGGTCCCGAATCGTGGAGAAGATGAACGTGGTTCTCACCGAGGACGGCCTGATTTCCCAATTCGATGGATTCCTCGACTTAAAGGAACTCGATTTGGAGGCATACCGGAAAAGATACGGCAATATCCATCGAATGGACCGCATTTTAAAAGCCGAAGGCGATTCCCCGGACCGGTATCAGGTCATCAAACAGGCCGATACTCTCATGACCTTCTATCTGCTGGCCCCGGGCCAGGTCGTCCGGATTCTCCAACGGATGGGCTATTCCCCGAGGGATCCGTCGGCACTCATGAAGAAAAACTACGACTACTATATCCATCGGACCAGCCACGGCTCCACCCTGAGTTTTGTGGTCCATGCGGCCATTCTCCAATACCTGGAGGGACACCAGGATGATCAGATGGCCTGGTACCGAACCGCCCTGGAAAGCGATATTTTCGACATTCAGGGTGGAACCACCCCGGAGGGCATCCACACCGGGGTGATGGGCGGCACCCTCGACCTGGTGATCGAGGCCTTTGTGGGCATCGACTTTTACCGGGACCACATCGATGTTCACCCCTGTCTGCCGGATGCCTGGCACCGGCTTCGGTTCCGAATGATTCATCGGAAAAACACCCTCATGATCGATCTGACCCAGAAACGGATGACCTTCACCCTGGAGCGGCAGCGGGGTGAAAAAACCTTCATCCGGTACAACGGCGAGGATTATTACTTCGACGGCGAAGGGACGATCCGACTCAAGCTGTGCCCGCCCCCGGCCGAACTTGAACTGGAAGAGGAGAGACCCTGTGAACGAAACAATTGATTTTCTCCTGAAAAAGGGGGGGCTGCTTCTGGCGGCCGGAGTGCTTTTGACGGGATGCGCCTGGTTCGGCACCGATGCCCCGTTGAAGCCGCTTTCTTATGATGCGGTGAAAGGGGAGCGGCAGCCGAACCTGATTCTCTTTCTCAGGGGGCGCGGGGGCAGCCACAGGAGCTTCGCCAAGGAAGGGTTTGTGGCGGCGGTCCGGGAACGGGGGCTTCCCTTTGATATGGTCGCCCCGAATTCTCATCTCGGATATTATGTGGCCGAAACCCTGGTGCCGAGGCTGAGAGAAGATATCATCGACCCGGCCAAGGCCCGGGGCTACGAAAAGATCTGGCTGGTCGGGGCCTCCATGGGCGGGCTGGGGGCCCTGATGTACCTGCGCGCCCATCCCGGGGATGTGGACGGCGTCTATATCATTTCGCCCTTTCTGGGCTATCAGGAGATGGTCGCCGAAATCGCCGAAGCCGGCGGGGTTCGCTCCTGGAGCCCGGGAGAATATGATCCCGGTGAGGACTGGGAGCGGATGCTCTGGGACTGGCTGAAAGGATATGCGGCCGATCGGGACCAACGGCCGCCGGTCTTTCTGGGCTATGGAACCGGGGATGCCTATATTCAAGGTCAGAAGCTGCTGGCCGAGATCCTGCCGCCCGACCGGGTCTTCACCGTTGAAGGCGGTCATACGCCTGAAACCATGTACCGACTGTGGCTCGGTTTCCTGGACCGCCCCTAATCCGGCCGAAACAGGGCTTCGATTGCGGCGCGGTCGTATTTGCCGGAGGCGGAGACCGGGATTCGGGCCGCGATCTTGATGCGGCGGGGGATGGCGTGGGGTTCGAGACGGGCTGAAATAAACTCCTGAATTTCCGCGGCTGTGACATCTCCCTGAACCACGGTGCAGATGTCGTTTTCCCGTCCGGCGGCCCCGGGAAGTGAGATCACCACCGCGTCTTCCACGCCCTCGATCTGTATCACCAGGTCCCGAATCGCTTCCAGGTCCACCCGGTTGCCCCCCACCTTGACGATGCCGTCGGCCCGTCCGAGCAGCCGGAATCGATCTTTTCCTTGGGGCGCCACCCGATCTCCGGTGATGAAAAATCCTTCCTCGTCGGTGTCGATATCGGGGGAGATGAATGCCGAACGGACACGGAGTCGTTCGTCCACAATCTTCCAGTCGACCGCTTCAAAAGGGGTGAGGGCGGTCTCCCCGGCGGCCCGGGACCGATCGGCGATGCCCCCGGTTTCGGTGGACCCGTAAATTTCAATGAGATCGACGCCGGCGGCGTGGGTGAAGGAATCGGCGTCCGCGGTGTCGAGTTTTCCCGCTGAGGAGACCGCGTGGCGAAGCGATTTTCCCGGAATTTCAGTGCCGTTCAGGACCCGATAATGGACCGGAACACTGGCGAAAACGGTCGGAGATTGGTTTGCCAGGCAGTTGCGGATCTCCTCCGGAAAGGTGGGTATGGCGTCGATCACCGAGGCCGAAGAAACCAGGGGGATCAGTACCGAATAGAGGAACCCGTAGATATGGTACGGCGGCACGGTGGCCAGAATGCGGTCTTCGGCGGTGATGCGGTATTTCCGGGCATGAAAGAAGGCTTCGGCAAACAGGTTTCGCGGGGTTTTGGACCACATCCGGGGTTTGCCGGTGGAGCCGCCGGTAAAAAACTTCAGAAAGGGTGCATCCAGTCCGACGGCGGGAATTCGTTCGGGAAGTTCTCCCTTGTGCGGAACCGGTGAGAGGACCTTAAATTTCTTGGGAAATCCGGTCACCCGATCCGCAACCACCGCCGACAGGCGAACGGTTCGTCCGATCTCCTCGACGGCGGCGACACTATCGGCGAAGGGAAGGATCACCGTGAATCCCTCGGTAAGGGCCGCCAGTAAAGCCGCCGCCACCAAGGCCTTGTTTTCCGTGCAGAGGCAGAGGACGGCGTTCTGCTCATCTACTTCCCGTCGGATCGATTCGGCCAGGCCGTACAGCGCTCGATAGCTATACCGGGAGATACTGAAATCCCGGTTCGGGTGGGCGGGTCCGGCAACTAGCCGGGCGATCTTCTGTTCCAGAGAATCGAATTCCGGGCGGGTCGAATTCGCGGCGGGTACGGAGGTCATGGTGATCTTTCTTCTGAGGTTCGGGTTATTCCTTGGCCGGTTCAAAGCTGTTTTTGGCGGCGATGAAGGTGGGCAGGTGCTTGAGCCCGTACCAGATGCTGCGCCGGTGTTCCCAGATCCGTTTGCGGAACTTCCGCCGCCATTCGGGGTCGGAGTAGAACCGTTTTACATGGGTGTTGTAGAGCTGGTCCAGGGTCTCCTTGGAATCGATTCCCTTGGGGACGAAGACGAAGTTGAGACAGTTCATCTTTCGCCAGTCGTAATCGAATTCCCCTTCCTCGAAGATGGTCTTCCAGACCGGGGCCCCGTAAAACGGGGTGAACTTGGACATGTTCATGTCGTCCAATTCCAATGACATCACGAAATCGCTGGTTTTGCGGGCGGATTCTACCGTCTCTCCCGGAAGCCCCATCATGAACAGCCCCTTGGCCCGCAGTCCTTTGGCCTGAATCCGGCGGACCGTGTCCCGCACCTCATCGAGACCGACCCCCGACTTGTGGGTTTTCAGCAGGTCCGGGTCACCGGTTTCGATGCCCACCGAGAGCTGAAGAAATCCCGCATCCTTGAGCATTTTCAGAAGTTCGTCATCGGCGTGTCCCACCCGGACCGCGCAGTTGAACTGCATCCCCGGGGGCCGCGCCGTCAGCAGGTCGCAGAGCCGGGTGATCCGGTCCCGGTTGGCGGTGAACAGGTCATCGTAGATGTTGATGTGGCGGACCCCGAACCGGGTTCGCAGGTGCGTCATGTGCTCATAGATGTATTCCGCCGAATTATACCGGTATCCCCGTTTGAAGACCGATCGGTCGCAGTAGGAGCACTGGTAGGGGCATCCCCGGCTGGTGGTCATGGTGGCGCCCGGTGCGAGGATGTAGCTGAACAGGGGCAGGTTGTATCCCTTGGGAAATCCCTCCAGTTTATCGTATGCCGGAAAGGGGAGGGTGTCCATGTCGGGAATATTGGTTCGAGGCGGGTTGGCGACCACCGCTCCGTCGTGTCGCCGAATCAGACCGGGTATGTTCTGGGGATCTTCTCCGGCGGCGAGCTCTGCCAGGGTGAGTTCGCCTTCCCCTTGAATCAGATAGTCGATTTTTTCAAAATCTTCGAGCAAAACGCCGCCCATGGCGGAAATATGGACCCCGCCGAAAACGGTTTGAATGGCGGGATCCGCGGCTTTGATGCCGGCGGCCAGATCGTATCCGTCCAGAAACCCGGAGGTGGTGGACGAAAATCCCACCAGATCGGGCTTGTAATCGAGGATCTTTTTGATATTTGCTTTGCCGCCCGCCAAGGCCCGGGGGGCCAGGCAGTCGTGAACAAACACCTGATGGCCTTTCCGGTCCAGGTAGGCGGCGATGGAGAGCAGCCCCAGCGGGGCCATTCGGTTGGCGGTGGCGGTGATGTCTTTCTTGCCCGGAATCCAGTTGGATCCGGCGGGGTGAACGAGAACGATGCGCATGAGCAGTTAGCGGGGTTGTTGATCCGTCGTGTTCTTGTAGGCCCCTGCGGCGGCAGATTCCGTTGAATAGACGACCCCGCCCATCAAACGTTCCATAGCGATTCGGGTCAACCAGCGCAACAAGGCCCGGGTATACCTGGCCCCGGCGAAGTAAGCCCCCACGATGAAGGTCAGGTGCGATATCAGGTACATGATCGGGCCGCCTGCGGCCACGATCATCGGTTCATGAAGATAGACGGAGATCACCCCCAGGACCGTAATCACCGGCCATCCGATGAGGTAGCTGAAAGCGATGACGCAGAGCCCGAAGATGATTCGGGGAGTGGGCTTTTCCTTAAAAGCGCTCAGGTCGGCCCGATCTGCGATGGCGCTGCGGACATAGTCGGTATCCGCCAGTTTTCTGATAAAGGCGTTCGGCATAGGGTTTCTTATGCCCGGTGTCGTCTTACGGAAACGACCGCCGGGATGAAATAGGGTTGTGTTTTTGGTGCGAACCCGCTAATTTCACCGGGGCGATTTTCCGAATGAAGCTATCGAGCTTTGATTATAAAAAACCGAATGATATAATCAAGTGCACGGTAAAAGAAAGGGTTTTTTCATTTTTTTAATCGGTACTGGAACGACCGGCTTTTATGTGGGATTTTTTTGATAAGATCTACTGTATTTCTCTCACGGAACGTCCGGACCGCCGCCGGGAGGCTCAGACCCAGTTCAGATCGGTGGGCCTCTCCGACCGGGTCGAATTTCACATCGTGGACAAGCATTCGACCGATCCGGAACAGGGCGTCTATGAATCCCACATCGACTGCATGAAAAAAGCTCTGTCGGCCGGCGCCCGTCGCCTTCTCATTTTCGAGGACGATATCCTTTTCGACCGTTTCGACCCTGCGGTGCTTCAACACGGCATCGATTTCATGTCCACCGACACCGAGTGGAATATGGTGCTTCTCGGGTGCATGGTCAAGGGGAGCCGATCCACAAAATACCCGTCGGTGCGCAAAGTCCGGTACCGAAGCCTTACCCATGCCTGCATTCTCAACCGTCCATTCGCCGAGAAGCTGGCTGAAAGGCCCTGGCAGGGGGTGCCCTATGATGATTTTTTGCGGGACCTGAAAGACGATCGGACCTATGCCCTCTATCCCGCCTTTGCCTTTCAAAGCAATTCCCCATCCGACAATGAACGCTACCTTCCTTTGGACCGGGTGCGGCGGATATTCGGCGGGCTTCGCCGGCTTCAGAAGATGAACGAAGCCTTCCATCGCCATCGCTCGGCCATTGTTGCGGCCCACATCGCGGCCGCCTTCGGGATACTGGCCTGGGTCCTTTCATGAACACGGGTTCCATCCGCTACCGCCTGTTTGTTTTGGCCGCCCTGGGCATCGCCGCCCTGATCGGGGCGGGGTTTTGGATCGCCGAAATCGATACCGACGTCACCCGGTATCTTCCCCGCAAAGACCCGGTGATCTCCGATGCCGGATATATTTTTCGACACCATCCGATTCAGGACCGGATGGTGATCGATATCGGGCTTCAAACCGGTGATCCGAATCTGCTGGTCGCCTATGGAGAGAAGGTCGAGAACCGGTTGATGGAGAGCGGGCTGTTTGAACAGGTCGGAATGGATGCGGTCGGGGAGCTGATTCCGGAGTTGGTCGCCGGCATCGTCGACCGTCTGCCGGTGCTCTTTTCCGAGGTCCGGCTTCAGGAGGAGATCGCCCCCCGCCTGGAACCGGAGAATATTCGCCAGCGGCTGGCGGCGCTGCACCGCTCCCTTTTGAGTATGGATTCCATCGGCCAATCGGCATTTATGGCCAAAGACCCTCTCGGCTTCAAAGACCCGGTCG
>CAZNLT010000140.1:0-15645 GCA_964573705.1 uncultured Desulfobacterales bacterium | reverse complement strand
TTTTGGTAAATTACAGGGTTTTTTTTCATTTTTATCCCTCCCATTCAAAAATTTAAAAGGGGGTTGTGATGGTTGTTTGTTTCAATATAAACAATCTGATTCATGAAAGACATCACCCGCCGATGGATGACATCCGGCCTCTGACGGCCTCATGAACCGGCTCATCCAGATGATGCCCCCGGGGCTTATACCGGATCACTTTGATAAAGGTTCTGGCGATATCCTCATCCGAACATCCGCTGCGCAGGAGGGATTTGAGATCTTCCTGGCGGTCTGAAAGCAGGCAGGGGCGAAGCTGACCGGAGGAGGTGAGCCGAAGACGGTTGCACCGTTTGCAGAAGTGGTGGCTCATGGGCCGGATGAACCCGATTTCCCCGATGGCGTCTTTAAATCGATACCGTTCCGCCGGGCCTTCATTTGAGGCATGTTTAACGGGCAGGAGTTCACCCAGAGACTGAAGGCGGCCCATGATTTCCGGCGCCAAAAGCAGTTTTCCTTTTTCCAGGGGACTGTCCCCGATAGGCATGTATTCGATGAATCGCATATGGAAGGGATATTGAAAAGTGAGTTCGGCGATCTCGGATAGTTCATCGTCATTGACCCCTTTCATGGCGACGGTGTTGATTTTGATCGGATGCAGCCCGGCTTCATGGGCATCCAGAATGCTTTGCCACACATCCTGAAAGCGGTCCCGGCCGGTAATCTCCTGGAATTTTTCCGGCTTCAGGGTGTCGAGGCTGATGTTCAGTCGATTGATGCCGGCGGCTTTGATTCGACCGATGTTGTTTTTAAGCATCACCCCGTTGGTCGTCAGCGATATATCGGAAATCCCTTCGATCCGATTGAGCTTTTCCAGAAATTCATAGACCCCGTTTCGAACCAGGGGCTCCCCGCCGGTGACTCGCACCTTGGTAATGCCCAGCCGAACCCCCACGCGAATAACTCTTAAAATTTCTTCATATCTTAAAATTTCTTCATGGGCGAGCCATTCGAAATCCCGCCCGGGCGGGCAGCAGTATTGACATCGAAGGTTGCATCGGTCGGTGATGGATACTCTGAGGTAACAAAGGTTTCGGTCATACGGATCGATCAGCTTCGAGGCTTCCAGGTTCATGGATCTTCCTTTCTGTAGCGTAATGCCTTATTTTAACCACAAAAACGAAAATGAAAAGCCTTTTTAATCGAAGCTTCGAAGCGAACTCAGAAACAGCCCGATTCCGCCCACCAGCAGAATCAGGATCATAATCAGCTCAAAGGCCGACATATGCCGCAATCGAAACTGAATGCTGGAGATGATTCCGAAACCGATCAGGATCAGGGAAACCCCGGATAGTACCCATCCGATGGGGTTTTTGGCATTGTAAAAAATGAACCCGATGCCGAAAATCAGCGGGATCAGCGTCAGTCCGGTGGTGAGCCGAAACGCGCCGAACGAATAGAGGGCCCGCCCCATATGAAAATGGTGGGTGACCTGAATCGCATCCAGAAACAGATACCCGCCGCCGATTATCATCACCAGCCCGATAAAAAACCGCCCGATTCCGCCCTGGGTGCCGCCTGCGCCTTGGATGGTCATGTTTTGCTCCTCGGTGTTTTGTTGTAATCGCTCCTGGGAACCGATTGAAGTTCCTATGGCTATGCGTATTTGAGTACCAGGAAAGAGTGGGAAAATTCAACCGAAAAAACGAGGTGAAACCGGTTTATCCGAAGGCTGGTCATCCATGATCAAGCGTGAAACGGGCTTTTCCTGTTTCTATGCTAAGGTCTGATGCACTGGGGAAAAGAGATATTTTCAGGTAGAGTTCCAAAAATGAACCGGTTTTCCCGCTTCGGACGGAAAAACCGGTCCTTAAAATGGAGTGCTGATTCGATCTCTAACCGGATTACAACGTCTTCAAATACCCGATCACCTCCCCCACCTCCTCCTCCGACAAATCATCCGCCACCCGAGGCATATTTTCATAAGGATCATACAACTGATCCCGAACCGTTTCTTCCGAAACCGGTCGTCCGCTGACCGGGAGTGTTTCCCGGTCGAAGAGGCCGGCCAGGCCGGGGCCGATTTTGGATTCTCTGGAGTCGGTGTAGTGGCATCCGGAGCAGTGTTGGGTGAACACCGTCTTCCCTCGGGCTTTCGGGGTGTCGTCGGTGGCGGCAGAGGGTTGCGGGTGAAGGGCTCGGAAAATGGAGAGGAGGATGACCACCATCAGGATCGTGAACACGACGGCGGTGGAGGTTTGGTTCAGGGTGGTCCTTCGCATGATGATGCTCCTTTGAGGGTATTCTTTTTGGACTGCGCTCGTCTAATCCAGGAATGTGAAGATCTCCAGGTGGATCCGTTTGTCGGGTACGCCCAGGTCCTTCAGGTGTCCGATCACCGCTTCGATCAACCCGGGGGGACCGCAGACGTAAAAGCCGGCTGTTTTCAGTTTGTTTTTGCAGAGCCGTTCTATTTTGTCCCGATCCACCATTCCTTGTTCACCGGTCCAGTTCGGGCCGGGGTTGTCCAGTACATGGACCAGTTTGAGCCGCGGAAAATCGCCTCCTGCGATCTTTTCCAGTTCTCTTCGGAACACGATGCTTTTCTCGTCGGGATTGGCATAGATGAATAGCACCGAGCGGTCTTTTTTGGTGTCCTGCATATGGCGGAGCATGCTTCTTAAAGGCGTCACGCCGATGCCGCCGGCGATGAATACCAGATCGTGTTCCTCGGGATGGAACAGATAGGAGAACCGGCCGAAGGGACCCTGAACGGTGGCGGTATCCCCGGGCTGGGTTTCGCCGATGGTGGCGGTGAAATCCCCCAGGGCCTTGATGGTGGAAGAGACGATGCCCTGCTCGGTGGGGCTGGAGGAGATCGTCCAGTGATGTTCTTCTTCGGGAAGACCCCGGTTCCGGTGAAAAGTGATGAAATGAAACTGCCCCGGCACATAATCGAACACCTTTTTGGCGCCTCTGGGCGGACCCAGGGTGACCGACCAGACATCCTCGATTTCCGGTTTGACCTCCAGCACCCGGTAGGGGTAGCGGCTCAGTTTTCGAGGGCGTACCAATCGGTGATAGACGAAAACCCCCGCCGCGATGACCAGAAGCACCGGCCAGATCCATTTCAGCGGTGGATTCTGAAGGTTTCGCCCGGCATACCAGCTGTGTACAAACGCCAGGACCAGGGTGGAGGGGCCGAGAATATCATGCCATAAACGCCATGTTTCGAATTTGGTTTTCAATCGCGTCTGAAACAAACTCAACCCACCGTTGATCAGCAGGATCACCAAAGTGATCTTGCCGACCCAGATATACCAGGGCAGGTCGAGGCCGTAGAGCAGTTTCCAGCCTGCACCGCCGGCCGCCAATAAGATCGGGTGCAACACCAGCAGGCCGACCGCAAAGACAGCCATGTGCCGGTGAAACCGCATCAGAATGTCCATCCCGAAGGGCGCCTCGATCCATTTGAACCGGCCGGCGAGAACCGGTTGAAGCATCAATATCATGAAAGCGGCCAAGGCCATACTTTTTGCGATTTCATATAAAATGCCCTTCTGATGAAGGGCGCCGGGGTTGAAAAAGGTGACGACAAGCACCGGCGAGATCACCAGAAGGGCATAGAGTAGGATGCGCCAGAGGCCTTTGGACATGGTGAGGACCTCCTATTGTCTCTCGTATGTTCCCATCAGGTAATCTTTGTCGATGGCATGATTGGTCATGGCGCGCTCCACCGTTACTTTATCCGAGCCTTCCGGCAGGTCGAGGGTGGTGTCCAGGGCGTACAGCCGGATGAAATATCGGTGTTCCCGATCCGGCGGGCAGGGGCCGTAATAGCCGGTCTCTCCGTTGGTCCCCTTGCCGGGGGTGCCGGGCGGTTCCTGGCCTTCGGGGATTTCTTTGACATCGGTGGGCATGTTGAAAACCACCCAGTGATCCCAGACCCCGTCTTCCCGCACCTCTTTGGGCACATCGGGATCATCCATGATCAGGACCAGGCTTTTGGCCTCCGCCGGTACATCGGAGATGGACAGCGGGAGGCTGATGTTGTCGCCGTCACAGGTGTATTTGCTCGGGATCTTGCCTTCGTTTTGAAAAGCGCTGCTGGTGAGTTTCATGTAAATCCTCCTTGATTGGATGTTAGGGTTTGCAGATTGAGAATCCGGCCGAACAAGTCTGCGCTGTTCCGGATCTTCTCTGGATCATACGGATAAGGGCCTTTTTCTTTAATGGGGTAAAAGGCGTATTTTCCGCATTATTTGCGTGTATTTTAACCGACCGGCGCCGACCGGTTTGTTACGCACCGAATTTCTCCAGACGGCCCGCATTGGCCATCATCAGCGGCATCAGGTCGGTGGCCGGAATCCGGGGGCCGAGTCCTCCGGCCATGCAGGCCCGTTCTCCAAAGCGGTTTACCGGATCATTTCGGCAGTATTTGGACCAGAGCAGCACCGGTACCGGATGCCAGGAATGGTACTTCATGAAAGCCGGGGTCGAATGATCGCCGGTGACCAGCACTACATCCGGATTCAGCTTCATGATCCGCGGAACCGACTCGTCCACCGACTCGATCAGGGAGACCTTTCGGTCGAAATCGCCGTCTTCACCGGCGCTGTCGATCTTCTTGACGTGGAAATAGAAAAAATCATAGTCTTTCCAGTGCTTTTCCAGGGTCTCGATTTCCTCCCCCAGTTGCTCCCCGGTCTCGAGGATCTCCATTCCCACCAGCCGGGATACGCCCCGGTACATCGGATAGGCGGCAATGGCCGCCGACTTGACGCCGAACACCTCCGGAAAGGTGGGCCAGCCGGGCTTTTGGGAAAAGCCGCGCATCAGGACCATGTTGGCGGGCGCATCGTCCGACAAGACCTCACCGGCTTTTTCGATGAATTGTTTCACCAGGTCGGCCGTATGCTCGGCCTCGGAAGCGATCGGTCGGGGCGGCAGCGGTTTCATCCCGGTGCTTTGGGGATCGGTGTCCGCCAGCTCCCCGGAGAGGTTTTCTCCGCGCATGACCAGCAGAAACCGATATTCCTTCACCGTCTCGATAAAGATCTCCACCCCGGGGATCTCAATCTTTCGAAGTTTTTCGCAAAGCTCCTGATTTCTTTCGGTAGGGATGCGACCGGCCCGGCGGTCGGTCACCTTTCCATTCGAATCCACCGTGCAGAAATTTCCCCGGGCCGCCACATCGCCGTCTTGGAGATCGAAGTTGATGCCCAGGGCGGCCAAAACACCGCGGCCTACCTGATAACGAATGGGATCATACCCGAACAGGGCGAGGTGAGAAGGACCGCTTCCCGGGGTGATGCCCGGGCCGATCGGCTGGTGAAGTCCGCAGACCCCTTCCCGGGCGAGCTGATCCAGGTTGGGGGTGTTTGCCTTTTCGAGTTCGGTGAAATTCTCCGCATTCGTCGGCAGGCCGCCCAGACCGTCCATGACCAGCAGTATGACTTTGGAGTCCGCCGGCTTGACCAGTTTTCGAATGATGTCGAAATCCATTTGAAGCCCCCTTTCGTGGAAGCGAGTGGGTAAATAGCGAGACCGGCTACTTGTCTTTCAGAACGGCCACACCGGGGAGCTGCTTTCCTTCCAGAAACTCCAGAAAAGCGCCCCCCCCGGTGGATACGTGGGTCATCTTCTCGGCCGCATCGGCCTGGTTGACGGCGGCGCCGGAATCCCCGCCGCCGATATAGACCTCCGCATTCAGGTAGGCCAGTTTGCGGGCGACGGCGGTGGTGCCTTCATCAAAGGGCTTGGTTTCAAAAACCCCCAAAGGGCCGTTCCAGATCACCGTCTTCATGGACTGAAGTCTGTCCATGAAGACGTCCACCGATTCGGGGCCGATATCGACGATCTTCCATCCCGAGGGAACCTCTTCGACCGAAACCGCTTTGTGCTCGGCTCCGGCCTCGATCTTCTTAGTTATGATCACGTCTTCGGGCAGCACCAGTTTGTCGCCGGCGGTTTTCATGATCTTTTCGGCGGTATCCAACCCCTCTTCTTCGACGAAGGAATCGCCGATCTCCAGCCCCTTGGCCTTGAAGAACATATTGGCCATGCCGCCGCCGATCAGCAGCACCTCGGTCTTCTCCAGAAAGGTTTCGATGACCCCGATCTTGTCCGAGATTTTGGCGCCCCCGAAAATGGCCGCCATCGGTTTTTCCGGATGGTCTTTCAACCGGGTCAGGGCCTCTATTTCCCGGGCCATCAGAAGCCCGGCCACGGCGGGAAGATGATGGGCTACCCCTTCGGTGGAGGCATGCGCCCGGTGGGCCGCGCCGAAGGCGTCGTTCACGAAAAAATCGAAGCCCTCGGCCAGTTGGGCCGCGAAACCGGCGTCATTGGCCTTTTCTTCCGAGTGAAAACGGGTGTTTTCCAACAGCAGCACCTCCCCGGGTTCCAGATCGGCCACGGCGGATTTCACCCGCGTACCGATGCAGTCGTCCAGCATTCCCACTTTTACGTTTAGGATATCGGTGATGTGATCGGCGACCGGCTGAAGGCTCAATTCCGGATCGGGTTTTCCCTTGGGTCTTCCCAAGTGCGAACACAGCACCACCCCGGCCTTCTGTTCGATCAGATGCCGAACAGTGGGCAGGGCCGCTCGAATCCGGGTGTCGTCGGACACCCTTCGGTTTTTCAGCGGCACGTTGAAATCGCACCGGACCAGTACCTTTTTCCCTTTCAGGTCCACATCCTTGACGGTCTGTTTGTTCATGGTCTTCTCCTCGCAGTGTCAGGGGCCCTGTTTAGTGTTGGCCCACCACATTCTTGGGATTTCCTTCGGCAAAAGCGCTGATGTTTTCAACGGTGGTATGAAGAATCCGCTCCACCGCCTCCCTTGTGTTGAATCCGCTGTGCGGCGTGATATAGACATTTCGCAGCCGCAACAGAATATGATCGGCCAGAAGGGTTTCGATGTTCTGTTCTTTTTTCTTCCGAAAAATGGAGCGAAGCAGTTCCATCTCTTCCCGAATGGCCGGTTCTTCCGGAAGCACATCCAGCCCGGCGGCCGCCACTTTTCCGTCGGCAATCGCCCCGGCCAGGGCATGGACGTCCACCACACTTCCCCGGGCGGTGTTGATCAGCACCACCCCGTCTTTCATGGATGAGAATTCTTTTTCGGAAAGCAGGTGACGGGTCTTGTCGTTGGCCGGCACATGAAGGGTGATGATATCCGAATTCTTCAACAGCGCCTCCATATCCACATATCGGAATCTCAGCTCCCGGGCCAGGTCTTTTTTCGGCGCGACGTCAAAAGCCAGAACATCCATTTCAAATCCTCCGGCGATTCGAATGACGTGTTGACCGATGTTGCCGGCGCCGATCACCCCCAGGGTCTTTCCCTCCAGGTCGAAGCCCTGAAGGCCTTTCAGCGAAAAATCGCCTCTTCGGGTCCGGTCGATGGCCGGAATCAGATTGTGGCTGATGGTGAGCAGCAATCCGAACACATGTTCCGCCACCGTATTGTCTCCGTAAGTGGGCACATTGGAGATGGTAATGTTCTTCTCCTTACAGTATTCCAGATCGATATGATCGAATCCGGTCGAGCGGGTGGATATCATCTTCAGATTCGAAAACCGAGTCAACACCTCCGCGCTCAAATCGGAATAAATAAAAGTGGATATCACCTCCGCGTCTGAATGGTCTTGGCCGGTCTCGACATCCAACGGTGCTTCCAGAAATTCCACCTCGTGGTCAGAGGCGAGGGACTTGAATGCGCCGTGCTCCCAGGTTTCGGTTTCATATATGGTTATTTTCATTCTGCCAATCCCTTTATGCGGTACCGAATGTTCGAAGGTGAATCAAGGTTATGCAGGAAACCGAAAAAGTGCAGCGGCATGAGCCCCTTCGGCCGGCATCTCTTCCGGCGGTACCGCATAGACCGTGCCGCCGTTGAGCAGGGTGTATACGGCCGCAAAATCGAGCATGTCCTGGTCACCGGGTTCTTCCCGCTCGTGGAGATCGAGGGTATCGGCTTCCGGGTCATATTTTCCCCATTGCCGGACCCGGGTGGTGACGAAAAGAAGATCGATCCGGCTGAAGTAGGCGGCGGGAATGATCGCCCTCAGGTCCCGAGACGCCGAATCGGTGTGGGCGGAATCGGCATAGCGTCGGGCCGCCGCTTCCTGGTCTTTTTTAAAATGGGGTTCCACCACCTCCCATGCCTTTTGGTGAAGGTGTTCCGGACTCAATTCATCGGGATTGCCGCGAACCTCCGCTTCCAGAATATTCGAATACCCGCTGACTTTACGAAACAGCGGTAAAATGACCTCCACCCCGGCCAGAATCAGGGGGGCGTCTTCATCCCGTAAAAATTCCTTCAGGGCGTGGTCCACCTGGCGCAGGTATCGTGAGATCGCATCTTTTTCATCATCGGTTCCGACCCCGTAGCCGTGAAAAATCGCGGCCCGGTCTCCGGTGGCGGGCCCTCCGGCGCCTTGATTCTGGACCGTTCCGGTTTTGGTGGTGAACTGAAGCTGTTTTTCAAACTCGTCGAATTTCAGGGCCTCCGCCATATTCTTGGGCATGGCTTCCGGTATGATTTCCTGAATCTTCCGGCGGGTGCACTGAAAGAATCGAATCCGGTTCTGGCTGACCGCCAGAATGAAAAACCGGTTGTCGCGGGAAAGATAGGGAAGTACCGGTTTCATATGAAATCGTTCGGTGACCACGGCCACTTCATCGAATTCCACCGGGAGTCGATAGGTACGCGCCACGCCATCGGACAAAAAGAGCGCAAACCCGTCGCTCTGGTACTGCCAGAAAGAAAAATCCTCCACCAGGTTCCGGGCCGGTTCAAAAATTTCATTGGGTATTTTTTCTTCGGAACTCACCGCTTTCCACATGTCTTCGCCCTTGTTCAGCAGGTTTTTATACCGGATCGGATTTTGCTGAGCGTCCTTCCATCCGCGGTAGGTCGGCATGTAAAGGGAAAGGCAGGGACCGTTCTGTTTTGCGATCAGTTCCTTGAGATCGTCTCGGGTAAATATATCCATTTGGAAGGCTCCTTTCTAATTGATATCCGTCTGTCCGAAGGACGAATAACTTTGGTTCTTCTGTATAATCAGCTGGTTCAATTCCAGGTCGGTCAGGCGAGTACGGACTTTATTCACCAGAATACTTTATGGGGCGGGGAAAATATATGGGGGAAAATCTGTATAATCATGTCGCCGATATTGTATATCCAAAGAGCGGATTTAATTGTGTATTTCGAAAGAATCAACAGCTTCTTGCAAATCCGGCCGAAGTGCCTTTCATATTTTCGGATGCCGATTATGGCGGCTTTGCATCCCGGCAAAAAACAGGGCCACCCCCGCGGAGCGCCCTGTCGTCGAATGAATGAATACCACTGTCTGAATTCTTTAAATGAAAGTTGAAAGACTTAGAAGCCAGAGATTTCCAACACAAAAAAGACGGTGATGATGGTCATGTAGAATCCGCCGATGGCGACAAGCGGCGTGACCTTGAAATAGTCGGGAATGGTTACTTTTCCGAAATCCCCCTTCTTCAGAATCTTTTCGGACAAGGTCGGATACAGGGTTGAATAGAGGACGGCGCCCACCAGCATACCCGGCAGTCCGCCCGCCAGTGCGTCCATCGATCCCTGGCCGACGGCCCCGAGGGTGGTACCGGGGCAATAGCCGAGAATGGCCATGCCGGAGCCGAATATCAGGCTTCCGACCACGGTGGAACCGACGGCGCCCTCCTTGGGATGAAGCTGCACCATTCCTTTTCGACGCATGGTGTAAATTCCGATCATTCCCACAACCGCTGCGGTCATCATGATTTTCATGACGGTGAAATCCCGCAAAAGCAGCTGGCCGAGGATGATGTCATACCGGGTGGCCTGCCCCCGTTGAAGAAAAAAACCGAACAGAATGCCCATTATAAGTCCCAGCCCCAATTGAACCGGTTTTTGCTCATGAAGTATTTTCAGCATGGTGTGTTCTCCTCCCCTATGGAAAATCGGCGCTTAGTAAATCAGGAAAGCGGTGATCGCGCCGCCGACAAAAAAGCTGACCAGCGCGACCCAGCTGCTGAGCACCAGTTGAAGGGTGCCGCTGATGCCGTGTCCGCTGGTGCATCCGCCGGCCCAGCGGGCCCCGATCATCAGAATGACGCCGCCGATGAATGCGGCCCCCAGGCGTAACGGAATGCTCTGGCCGAAACGCTGTTCCCACAGGGCCGGAATCCAGTGTATTTGAAAGTCTCCGGAGAGTTTGGCCGACAAAAAAGCACCGATCACGATTCCGACGACAAACACCCATTCCCATCCGATGTCCAAACCCAGTTTCTGATAATATGCCTTTTTTTTCGCTTTTTGACCGCGAACCGCGGTTTCCAACATTCCGCCGGTTTGGGCTACAGCGGAGGAGACCCCGATGGGGTGATCGGAAAGAAGAAAGCTCAGCCAGCTCAGCATGCCGATGCAGATGCCGACCAGGTACGGAGACCAGACCCGTAAAGATAGAAATCCGCCCCCGGCTTCACTCTCGGTCACCACGCCGAGCTGATCATTGGTGGTCACCACGCCGGTCTGGCCGTAAGCGGATATCGCCGCGATCGCCAGAATTGAAACCACTAAAAGAAGCCATGCCAGCGTTTTGAAAATCTTTGCAGATGAAAAGTTCATGATGTGCTCCTTTATCTTGTCAGGGATTTTTTGCTTCCCTTGTATTCCCGAACTATAGCGGGAGAGGCGGGGAAGTAAATACTGCAAATCCTTTATAAAGAAATGGGAAAAACCTTATTTGGTGCGGCGGCTCCGACCTGGACTTCACAGTCGCCAAGGGGGGCAGGGCTGTGTTCGGGTTTGTTTCTACCGTTTTTCTACGCTGTGAATACCGAGTTTATCTTATTTCTTTCAGCGATGCTATACACTATCTTTTATGACATGAAAAACGCCATAAGGAGGTGAGGAGAAATGGTTGAAACCCTGTTATTGATTCTTTTGATTTTGTTGTTGATCGGGGCTCTGCCGGCGTGGCCGTACAGTAGAGCCTGGGGGTATTATCCAAGTGGTGGCTTAGCGCTGTTACTGCTGATTTTATTCTTAATTATATTGTTATAACCCATTATTATTGTTATAACCCATTATCAAGGAGAAACCATGAATTGGGATCAAATAGCCGGAAATTGGAAACAGGCCAAAGGTAAATTCAAACAGGAATGGGGAAAACTGACCGATGATGATCTCGACTACATCGAAGGCAGCCGAGACCGGCTGGTCGGCAAAATCCAGGAGCGATACGGCAAAAGCCGCGAAGAAGCCGAGAAAGAAGCGGATGCCTACATTGCGCGTGGATAAGACTGTCTGAAGACCATATACCAATGGAGGGGATATGTCTATTTTTAGAAAAATAATGATTATCGGTTTTTCGGTTATCTTTATCGGAATCGGCGCTATCGGCTGCACCGAAGAAGAGCCGATGGAAAGAGCCGGTGAAAATGTCGATGAAAGCGTCGAAGTCGCCGAAGAGGAAGTAGAAGAAGCAGGCGAGGAGATCGGCGAAGAGATGGGAGAGGCCGCTGAAGAGACTGAGGAAATGGCCGGCCAAGCCTATGAGGAAACCGAAGAAACAATGGGAGAGGCCACCCGGGAAACAGGAGAGCTGATGGAAGAGGCGGGCGAAGAACTGGAAGAAACCGGTGAAAGGATGGAGTAAACTTAATCATGGGGAAACGGCCACCCGCCTAAACGCCGGGGCCCGACAATCTGTGCCCTCGGACACATCGACGCTGCTGCATTCCGCATTTTAAGGAATCCATCATGCTCGAAGTGCCGGTGGCGTTGTTCATCGGGTTGCACTGTCTATTTTTATATTTGGAGGATTCTCACTATGATATACCGATCTGTTTCCGTACGGTTGATAATGGCAGGATTGATCTGTTTTTCTATTTTGACGGCTACTCCACCGGTTCTGGCGGCGGATCCACCGGCGACTGAAAAAAAGGGAAACGGCGTTGATGATGGGCGGATTCAATCCAAACTGGTCACCGCCTATTCGCTGAATGAGCATCTCAGCCCTTATGATCTGGACGTCAAGGTGGATCATGGAAAGGTCGTTTTGGCCGGGCAGGTGGAAAACGGAATCGAACGGGACCTCGCCGAGGAAATCGCTCGAGGCGTGGACGGGGTCGCGGGGGTGGACAATCAGATCAGGATCGAGGGCGAAAAAGCGGCGCGCACCGAGCCCTCTCCGTTTTACCGGAGTGTCCAGGACGCCACCCTGACCGCCCGGGTGAAATCGAACCTGCTCTGGAACCAGTATACCGACGGAACCGACATCGACGTGGATACGGACAACGGTATCGTCACCCTCAAAGGGGTGGTCGCATCCGAAATGGAAAAAAAACTGGCGGTTCAGATCGCCGAAAACACTCGCGGTGTTCGAAAGGTTCAAGAGGCGCTGCGGGTTGATCCGGAAACTGCCGGTGAAAAAGGGCTGCTGGAGAAAACCGGGGATGCGGTGCGGGGGCCCATCGAAAAAACCGGCCGGGTGGTCAGCGATTCCTGGATCACCAGCAAGGTGAAAACGGTGCTGATGTTCAACAAAAAGACTGAAGGGGCCGATATCGACGTGGATACCGATAACGGCGTCGTCACCTTGAACGGGACCGTTCAATCCAAAACGCAGGAAAAGGATGTGGTGGCGCTGGCCGAGGATGTGGTGAACGTGAAATCGGTGGTTTCCAGGCTTCGGGTGCGATAGTTTCGGGGGAATAATGAAATGATCGACTTTTTTTCAGGTCTATGGAGCGATGCCGCCAGTCTGGCAGAAGCCTGGTCCGGTTTTTACTGGTTTACTTTTTTAAAGTACCTGTTCAAGATTACCGCCGCTTTTCTGGTCACTTTGCCTCTGGCCCTGGAGCGGGAATATTATTCCCGCAGCCTGGGGCTGCGTACCTTTCCCCTGGTGGCGGTGGCCAGCTGCGGGTATGTGCTGATCGCCGAATCCTTTCTGGGCGGAGACACCCCGGACGCCCGGGCGCGGATCATGCAGGGGCTTATGACCGGCATCGGCTTTATCGGCGGCGGGGCGATCCTCAAAAAAGGCAAGAATGAAATCATCGGCACCGCCACCGCGGTGAGCCTCTGGTCCACCGGAACGGTGGGCGCCGCCATCGCCTTCGACCGATTCGAAATCGGTGTTCTGGTGGCCGGGCTCAATTTTATCGCTCTTCGAATTTTATCTCCAATTAAAGAAGAGATCGATGAAGATTCCTATTCGGACGATGCCGATAATGCGCAAAAAAACAACTACGAAGACGGGGATTCCTGATCATCGGGTCTCTCTTCCCGGAGCTGAACGGGATCGGTTCGGTGGCGATGCTTTGTCTTACTATTCCTTTCCTTCTTCGTATCCCTCTCCAAATTCTTCGGCCCCTTCTTCAACCTCCTCGGCGGCTTCTCCGGTGACTTTTCCGGTCTGGTAACATCCGGCCAGGGTTCCAAAACTTAAAAACAGGGCCATCAACAGAATCGTTAATTTTTTCATCATCTTTTTTCCTCCTTTTTATGTTCAGGTGATCCATTCTTCTCAAACGGATGAGATGAAACCATATCAAATCCGCCGGAACCGGATGATCCCGGCAGGGTATTATCGACCCAATTTTCGTTTGATTTTGCCATAGGTGTTTCGCGAACCCGATTCGAGCTTATCCAGAAACAGGGCAACAAACTTCAGGCGTGCGGCAATCAGGCCCAGGGCCGGAATCCACAGAAGAAAACCGGGTGATCCGGGAGGAATGGAAAATAGAAAACCGATGATACCCAGTGCCACACCGGCCCCGATAAAGACATACGATTCCAGGGGTTTCGCGTCTTTCAGGGCTTCCTGGCGCCGCCGGTAATGGTTTATGAATCGCTCCCCCGGTTCGTCTTGGGAGAGCTTATGAAAGGTATTTTTCAGCCGCTGAATCATCGGTCTTTTTCTTTGTCGCCGGGTCCCGGTGCAGCATAGGTCACTTCTTCGCTTTGGCGAACATATCCATCAGGGTCTTCACGATTTCGGTCACGATGACCGAATAGGTGGTGATGCTGTCGGCGGCTTTGTTGACCGTGGTGACCGCATCGGTGACATTGTCGGTGAGCACATCGATAGCCGCTTCGGTCTGACAGACGCTTTTTCGAATTCCGATGCTGGATTCCCGAAGGTTTTCGGAAATTTCCGGAAGGTAAGAGAGGGTCAGATCGATGCTGGACCGGTTCGCCTCCACCACCTGATTGATTTCCCGGGTCAGGGAGTTGATGTTGCGAAGGGCGATGATCAGATAGACCCCCACCCCGACCGCCAGAAGAAAGAGTATGAAAACAGCGATTTCCTGTAAGGTAAAAACGACATTCATCAGGTATCCTCAATCAACCGTTGGCTGTGAATTGCATTCAGGACATGATTCGCCAAAAGGATCAGGATGCCTTCTTTTTGCCCTTGCCGGCTTCTTTTTTGGCTTCCTCTTCGGCTTCCGGCGCCATATCTTTGACGGCTTCAATGTACTTGGTGGTGACTTCACCGATGCGCTCTTTCTGATCGGCGATCACTTTTTTGGTCTCTTCGAGGTTTTCCTTCAACACCTCCATGGTTTCATTGGCCCGGTCGGCCAACCGTTCCCGGGTTTCGCTTCCCGGTCTCGGGGCGAACAAAACCCCGGCGACCGTTCCGATGGCGGTGCCGATGGTGGCCCCCACCAACAGGTTCTTGGCCCGGTTTTTTTTCTCGGCTTTTTCACGATTTTTGGCGAGTTTTTCAATGACGTCTTTTAGCATCCATCCACCTCCCGCGATTCCGATGGGATAAAAAAATTTTTTCATTTTTCCGTTGCTCCACTTGAAAGAAGATAACAGTTGATAACAGTTTGATGATAAGGGTATAAGAAGAAGAAGGTACGGTAAATGGGTAAAACTATGCAAAAATATTGGAATAACGCCTTATCTTTGCGAATCAGGGATACCTTGCGATCATTTGGCCGTCTACCATTACCATCGACATCGGTTTTTGAATTCAAGAGAGACCGTTTCCGGTGAAGGGCCCGGATCGCCCTAAAAAATGGAATGTAAAACAGGAAAGGGTCATAAAAGGAAAAAGGGGAGGTTGTCCTTCCCCTTTTTCTCATCTGTAGACCGCCTCTATCGAGAAACGGTTCGAAAGAATCGGAAATTAAACACCGGTTTTGCTGCCGGGGGTTTCCGCATCGGATTCTTTCGGCTTTTCATACTCTTCCGGTTCTTTAACGTCTTTCTTTTCCATTTCTTTCTGCTGTTCCTCATGAGCTTTCTTGACTCTGTCTTCGCCGCCTTTTTTGTCGTCTTTCATTTCTGTAGGCATAATTTAGAACCTCCTGATTAAGAATGATGTTAGGGGTTAACGAAGTCTGATTGCCAAGTTTCAAGTGAAGAATAACATACCGGGATCAAATGAAAATGGGGAAATCTCTGTACTTTCGAAGGTAAAATCCATTATTTGCGGAATGAATGCCGTTTTTTGGGGAAAGATGAAAAAATACAGTATAATCAAATTGATATAATATAGGCTTGTTTCTAAAACCTTTCGATTCAAGCGGTTTCTAATGATGGGGAAAGTGGGTATGGTAAAGCTTATTGAAATGGGTGTGGCTCTTTTGCGATACCAATAAAATGTATTGATTCAAGTCAATTAG